>CAZMLU010000151.1:0-2548 GCA_964567295.1 uncultured Desulfovibrionaceae bacterium | reverse complement strand
GAAAGATCATATATTGCTTCAATCTTGACCTTTACTGCAGCTGCCGGGCTGGGGAGTTTCATCTCCGCAAATTTTTTGGCAAATACATCATAAAGATCGCCGCTTGTTTCAAGCTGCGCTGTCCCCACAAAACGATATCCTGAAAAGTTCTCATGATCCACTACCGCAATAGCAATTTTAGGATTTTCCTGCAAATTACTATAGCTTTGTTTCCCGGTCATCTCTCCAAAAGCCAGGGTGGAATCATCAATTACCGTTACTGAACCTTTCGGCCCAATATTAGGCTGACCATCTTTGCTGGCAGTAGCCACAAGGCACTTTCCACTGCTAACCAGTTTTTTCATATCTTCAGTTAACACTGCCATATATAAGCACCTCCATAATTTTGTAATTACAAGCTTCACACTTGTCCAAGAATATGCCATGAACTAAAACACGACTAAAAACAAATAATATCCTGATCTTTCCATATCTGTGTTTATATGATATTTTATATGATCCCAAATTCCACGTCAAATCAAATTAGGGAAGAAAGGGTAAAAGCCCATGTTTCTGTATGCGTGCTGGGCTACATCCTGCTCAATGCGCTGGAAGACCAGTTAAATCAGTTTGAACAGCCGCCAAGCAGCAAACCGTCATGCCAGTTTTCGCCCAGGGTTTTTTGTAGCCCCAGCAGGAATGGTGCTGTTAGCTGACGAAGTATGACTTAATTGCATTAGTTAAACATTGAAGAAATTAACATAATTCACACAACCGGAGCTGGAGAAATGGAAAATATACATATTAGGCAGCGCTTCCTGCCGGAAAATTGGCCCGATGCTTTTGCCCGCCACCAGGCAATCTGGGGCAGCAATGGGAAAGCAGCGGATTATTTATTTCTCGATATAAACCGGGCCTTTGCAGAAATGACAGGACTGACAAGGGAAAGTCTTATTGGCAAGAAAATAACCGAGCTGCCTGCAGATATTAACGAACTATTTTCTTTTGACTGGTTCGAGCTCTATGAAAAGGTAGTCTCGACAGGTGCAACCGCCCGCCTGGAAGGGCATGTGGAGATAGCAGACCGCTGCTACGATGTTACTGCCAGCTGTGACGAGCCGGGCTGTTTTACCACCTTCTTTCATGATATCACCGCGCTGAAAAGGGAAGAAAAAGAACTGCGTTCCGAGCGGGACTTATATGCCTCCATCCTGAGGTTTACACCGTTATTCATGGTTATCATCGATCATAACGGACGTCTGCTTAAAATAAACGAAGTTATGCTGCAGGCCACTAACTATCACTCTCACGAAGTACTGGGGAAAGACTACCTGCAAGCATTTGTTCCCCCTGGTGACCGAGGAAAGGTCAGCAAAGTTTTTTATACTCTTGCCGAGTTAAAGGAGCCAACTGTTAGCGAAAACTTCGTCCTTGCCAGGGACGGGAAAAAATTGCTGGTAGAATGGCACGGCGTGCCCTTTTACAAAGAGGACGGCACCTTCGACTTTTTTTACGGCCTGGGGATAGATATTACCAAGCGCAAGCAGGCGGAAGAAGCGCTGCGCACCAGTGAAGAAAAATACAAGGCGGCTTTTGAAGGCTCCGACGACGCCATCGTCATCGTAACAAAAGATGAATTTATTGACTGTAACCAGCGCGCCGTGGAGCTGTTCGAGCTTGACAAAAAGGAGAAGTTTCGGATGAAAAGGCCCGCCCAATTTTCTCCTCCCACCCAACCGGATGGAAGCGATTCTCTTGCGTTATCTCGGCAAAAAATCTCCGAGAGCCTGGAAAGAGGTTATGCAAAGTTTGAATGGCTCTTCCAAAGCAATAGCGGCCGTATATTCCCGGCAGAGGTCATCCACACTGTATACAGTAGCGGTGAAAAAAAATTTCTGCTGGCCACCATTAGAGATATTACCGCCCGCAAAGAAATCGAGAAGGCCCTGCAAAAATCGGAAGAACGCTACCGCCTCCTCGTAAATAACGCCAATGAAGCTATCGTCATCGCCCAGGACGGGATGCACAAATTTGTCAATCCCGCGGCAGTAGAATTTTACGGTTGTTCGGAAGAAACACTAACTTCTACTCCATTTCTAGAATTTGTTCACCCCGAAGATAAAGAGCTGTTACAGGATAATTACAGGAAGAGAATAAACAGGGAGGTTCTTCAAGATAAGTACAGCTTTAGAATTATAGCAGCCGATGGCAGCATAAAATGGGCCGAGGTAAGCACTGTGGCAGTAGATTGGGAAGGGCGCCATGCTGCCCTGAACATAATCAACGACATTACCGAACGCAAGCAGATGGAAGAAAAGATATATCACCTGAGTTATCACGATCATCTCACCGGGCTGTATAACCGTCACTACCAGGAAAATGAAATGCAAAGGATGGATACCGAAAGACAACTGCCTATTAGTATCATAATGGCCGATTTAAACGGCCTCAAGGTGCTTAACGATACTTTCGGACACGAAGTAGGAGACGAAATGTTAAAACGAACAGCCGAAGTCTTAAACAACTCCTGCCGCAGTGAAGATATCATTGCCCGCTGGGGGGGAGATGA
>CAZMLU010000150.1:0-2588 GCA_964567295.1 uncultured Desulfovibrionaceae bacterium | reverse complement strand
GTAGCGTGTTCCTTAGAAAGGATAAGCGGTGGCATATAGCGAATAACATTACCATATCTACCACAGGGAAATGAAATTACGCCGCGGTTTAGCAAATTAATCAAGGTATTTATCGTAGCATCAGCACTTAGCGGATTTCGGGATTCTTTATCTTCCACCAGTTCGATGCCAATCATCAGGCCTTTTCCTCGTACTTCCCCTATATTTTTAATATCCTTTGCACCCTCCCGCAGCTGCTCCGAAACCTCTTCTCCCAGCGCAGCAGTCCGCTTAACAAGAGCCCTATCATTTTCGGTTATAATTTCGATATTCTCCAAACTAGCCGCACAAAGTGTGGCATTTGCGGCAAAGGTGTTGGGTTGTGAAAGATCTTCGACCAGTTCTGCCAAATCCTTTCTCATCGATAGTCCGGCCATAGGGACATCACCGCCCATACCTTTTCCCCAGGTAATCATATCCGGTTCCACATCATAATGTTCGATAGCCCACATTTTTCCAGTACGTCCCGCACCTGCCTGGACTTCATCAGAAACATATAAGGCACCATTTTTTTCGCAGGCTTTCTTGACTATCTCCAAATATCCTGGAGGTGCCGGTACGTATCCACTTTCTCCCTGCTCAGCTTCCACAAAGACAGCAGCCACATCATAGGCTCCTGTATAAGGTGTATTAAGGACATAGTCTACATAATGGGCGCACTGCAGATTACAGCTTGGATATTCCAGTCCAAAACAGCAGCGGTAGCAATACGGGTAAGGCACGTGAATTACATCCGGCATGAAGGGCCCATAACCTCTTCGGTATTGATTACCTGTGGTAAGCGAATTGCCTCCCAACCAGATACCATGGTAAGCACCATGGAAAGCTACAATCTGAGATCTGCCAGTGATCTTGCGGATAAATTTTATGGCAGTTTCAACCGCGGCACTTCCAGATTGGGTAAAGTAAGTAATCGCGTTATCACGCAGCCCAAGGGGCATAACACTAGAAACTTTCTTTGCCAGTTCGGTGCGCTTGATGTTGGACATGTCACCACCATGCATCAAGGTGGTCATCTGCTCCTGCATAGCCTTTATCACCCGATGGTTGCACCTCCCCACCGAATTAACGGCCACTCCAGCCGACATATCTATAAATACATTGCCATCTGGATCCATGGAGGTCGCCCCCTTACCCTCAGCATAGACCATGGGGAACCTTCCAGCACCGCGAGCCATTGATTCAGACTGAAAAGACTCTTCAAGAACTTTCTGTGCTTTTGGGCCGGGAACACTGGTAACCATCTTGGGGGCTTCTTCAAAAGAAAGCTTTTCTAATTCGCCCTTTTTAAAATACTTTTCAGAATCTATTTTTTGCGCCTCCTCGTTTACTATTACATCTTTCTGAAGTAATCCTCTATTGCTTTTACCTTATCCTTAAGGCTGTCCCACCTCCCGGACAAAATATTTATGCTTATCTTAATTATCTATTATTTAAAAAGATAAGTCCATAAGTAGAAAGAACCAAAATTCTAGATTTTTTGTAAACTTTGCTATACTATTCCATTACGTTTTTTTTAAATTCATCTATTATCTTAGGTATTGTTTCTGCAGCATCACCCAAGAAAGCAATAACGTGATTTTCATTATACAGGGTATTCTCCACCCCGGAATAACCCGGCTTATCATCCAGGTTACAGACAATAATCACCTTTGCTTCGAAGACTTTTAGTATGGGCATACCATAAATAGGCGTCCCTTCAGCGGTAGTGGCGGCGGGGTTTATAATATCACTTGCTCCCACTACAATTACGACATCGGCTTCAGGAAACTCCGGGTTAATTGCATCTATGCCGTACAGTTTTTCGTAATCGACTCCAACTTCGGCCAGGAGGATATTCATATGCCCCGGCATCCTTCCCGCAACAGGGTGGATCCCAAACTTGACTTCTATGCCTGCCTTTTCCAAGGCCTGCTGAAGATCTTTTACCGACTGCTGAGCCTGGGCAACAGCCATTCCATATCCAGGCACAATAACTACTTTTTTAGCCTTTTTAAGAAGATGAGGAATCTGTTCTTGTTGGGAAAGCATTTCACCTTTAATAGTCTCTTCTTTACCGTCAATTCCCTGAGATGATGACGGAACAACAAAACCGCTCAAAACGGCGTAGAGACTCCTGTTCATAGCCCTGCACATAAGACGGGTCAGAATAAGACCGGCAACCCCCACCAAGGAGCCTACACCGGCTAAAAGGATATTATTCACTGCCAGCCCGCTTACTGCAGCAGCTATCCCGGAAAAAGAATTGAGAAGGGAAATAACTACCGGCATATCTGCTCCTCCGATGCGTACGGCAACAAATATGCCGTAGAGGGCAAATAAACCAGCTATGATAAACTGATAGCGAAATTCCTGTATAATAATAAGCAAAGCTATGGAAACAACTCCTGCCAACAGTAATAACAACAATATCGTGCCGTGTCCTTTAACAACAACCGCCTTTTGTGAAATTAACCCCTGAAGTTTTAAGGCAGCAACCACACTACCGCTTAATGTCAGGGTTCCAATACCCAGGGCCAGGGCAGCAGTAAGCCAAAAGGCCCATGGCT
>CAZMLU010000149.1:0-2615 GCA_964567295.1 uncultured Desulfovibrionaceae bacterium | reverse complement strand
TTCCGGCGACACCCGACCACCGGTTCCGGTCACATCCGACCGGTTAAAGGGTTCTTCCACCTCGTGAAGAAAAACTCCTGCAATACAATAACATTGCGGGGTGAAACAGTGAGGTGCGAAGAACCAGTGACAGTTTTAGAAATATTACGTCTTACCGAAAAAGGTCACAGTCAAAGACAGATAGCAAAAAGCGTCAAGTGTTCAAAGACAACAGTTCATGAGATCCAAAAGCGCTGCCGTCAAATTGGATTAAGCTACATCAAGGCAGCCAAGCTTTCAGATCCTGAATTAAAGAAAGTGCTTTACCCGCTTTACAGCGAAAGGAAAATGATTAAACCCGATCCCGATTTTGCAAGTATTCAAGAGGCTATGCAAAAGGATTCGAAAAAGAATCTGCAATACATGTGGGAGAACTACCGAAAAAATGAGCCTGAAGGGCTTAGTTACAGCCAATTTTGTGAACGTTTTAAGCGCTGGAAAGTTGATACTGGCCAATACGTAAACATGCATATTGAACGACAACCAGGCAAAGAAATGCTCATCGACTGGATGGGCGATACCCTTGAAGTTGTTTATGATTCCATCACCGGCCAGGTTTTCAAAGTATACTTTTTTGTCACCACCCTTGGTTTCAGCGGTTACCCTTACGTCGAAGCTTTCCCCAATCAAAAGCAGGAAAGTTGGCAGCAGGGCCATGTTAATGCTTTAAACTATTATGGCGGGACCTCGTTAATTTTTGTGCCCGATAATTTATTAACAGGTGTTACCAAAGCAAGTCATTATGAGCCAGTGATCAACCGGGCCTACTGGGAATTGGCCAAACATTACAATGTGGCAGTAATACCTGCCAGAATAAGGAAACCCCAAGATAAAAGTCCTGTCGAAGGCACAATCGGCTGGCTGGAGACCTGGCTTTTAAGCTGGCTCAAGGACCAAAAGTTTTTCAGTTTTGCCGAACTGAACAAAGCGATCAGGCAAAGATTAGCTGAACTGGTCGAAAGGCCCTTTCAGGATCGGCCGGGCAGCAGGCTTTCAAACTTTATCGAGTTTGATCAACCCAAACTAAGGCCCCTGCCTTTGAAGCCCTTTGAAACAGCCGATATGCTGCAAAAAAGGCTTGGCGATAACTATCATGTTGAATACGATAATCGCTACTATTCAGCACCCTATCAATACTACCGGCAGATGGTTACGATTAGAGCGACCCAGACCACGATCGAAATCTTTGATACAAACCGGGTCCGCATCGCTTCACACCAGCGTAGCTTTAAAAAACGCTACACAACAGACCCAGCCCATATGCCTGAAAAACACCGTCGCTATCTTGAGGCGAACCAATTCGATGGTTCCAGATATCGCTCCTGGGCCAAAAGTATCGGGTCTGAGACAGCCCACGTTGTCGACAGGATGCTTCGCTCTTGCCACATTGAAGAACAGTCATACAAGGCCTGCATGGGCCTGCTGCAACTATCTAAGAAGCATGGCGACAAAAGGCTTGAAGCCGCCTGCAAAAAAGCAATTGTCCTAAACTCAATGAACTATTCCACGGTCTCAAATATCTTGAAAACCGGCCAGGACCTGGCGGTATTAAAACTGAAACCGACCGCCACTCCCGTCCATGAAAACATACGCGGCGCCGCGTATTATTCGTGAGGGGAGGTGAAAACAATTGCTTGATCAGCAAACTTTGGAAAAACTGGCCCAAATGAGGCTTACTGCCATGGGGCAGGAATACCGCCGGCAGTTGGAAAGCACTGAAAAGTCCGCGCTTAGTTTTGAAGAGCGTTTTGGCATGATTACTGATGCAGAATATATTACCAGACAAAACAACCGCTTTAAAAGGCTTCTTAGCCAGGCCAAATTACGAATTCACGATGCCTGCTTAGAAGACTTAGACTATGAGCCCCGTAGAAATTTAGATCGCGGCTTTATAGCCCGCTTAGCCGATATGTCCTGGCTCTATGAAAGCCGCAACCTGATCGTAACCGGTGCGTCTGGGACCGGTAAAACATATCTTGCCTGTGCTTTTGGTAATGCGGCCTGCCGTAGAAGCTTCAAAACCAGGTATTACCGGGTGAACCGCCTTTTAACTGACCTCACCGTTGGGCAAGGTGACGGTTCTTACAACAAAATCATGAAAGAGCTTAAAAAATCAGACCTTCTGATCCTGGATGACTGGGGCATGGCTTTACTTGACCCCACCAAAAGCCGCGACCTACTTGAGGTAGTTGAAGAACGCTATGGTTATCGCTCAACCATCATCTCAAGCCAGATGCCGGTAAAAATGTGGCACGAGCTCTTTGAAGACAGCACGGTTGCCGACGCGATTTTGGACCGTCTGGTTCACAATTCTTACCGGTTCGAACTTAAAGGTCCGACTAAAAGGAGAGTGGAAACAGACGAACAAGAAACAAACATCAGTTCACCCTCCCCCTCGGGGGAGGGTGAGGCAGGGCCTTAGTGCGTGACCCAAAACCTTGCCTCAAGCGAAATATGTGTTGCAATTGATACCTGATCTTTGTTAGACTATAAACACTTCACGAGGTGGTCGCATAAGACCGGATTAGGTGGTCGGATGTGACCGGACCAAGTGGTCGGGTGCGCCGGAATACGCA
>CAZMLU010000148.1:0-2642 GCA_964567295.1 uncultured Desulfovibrionaceae bacterium | reverse complement strand
AAGACCTGGTTTACGATGATTATTTGGAATCGGCAGCCGCGGAAAACAGTAATTTTGGGTACCACAAGATTCTCTCAAAACCTCAAAGTGCTCAATACCGCAAAGGCTATGTGACCGATATCTTGCAGGAAATGGACCCCCTGCCCGGGGCTAAAGTTTATATCTGCGGCACGCCGGAAATGGCCGCCGATTCTCAAAAAATATTAATAGATAAAGGGGTTCTCCCGGAAAACATTTATTACGAGAACTTTGGAGTTTAAGGGGAGCGGTAAACGAAAGAGCGCGGAAGAAAGAAGGATAGCCATCGCGGTAGCGATTTCGTTCCTTTCCCTTTTCAGCTTTCGATGTTGACAGGTACCCCGTCCCTCTGACAACCTCGTCCCCCTGACAACCCCTGACAACTTTTATGCCATTTATTATTTGTCCTCCAGGGCTTCGTCCCGGACGGCTGCTGTGATGGCTTCCTCTAAAATATGGTGTTCTTCCACTTCTTTCAAGCGCCGCCGCACCGCTTCTTCCACCTCGTATTCCTGGTTGAAGCCTTCATACAGGGCATAAATAATTAGCAGCAAAATGAGCGCAAAAGGCAGACCGGTTACTACTGACGCTGTCTGCAGGGCCGCAAGCCCTCCGCCTATTAACAGGGTGGCTGCTACCACCCCTTCCATAATAGCCCAAAATACTCTCTGCGGAACCGGTGAGTCAAGCTTACCCCCCGAGGTCAGGTGGTCCACCACCAGTGAGCCGGAATCGGAAGAGGTAATGAAGAATACGGTGATCAGGATAACGGCGATAAAAGATAATATTTGGGAGAGAGGTAAAGGTTCAAGCATTGCAAAAAGGGCAATGGAGACATCAATATCCACTGCCGAGAGAATATCGGCCAGGCCGCCTGTCTGTAAAAATATGGCAGTGCCGCCGAGAACGGACATCCACACAAAGGAAATCAATGTGGGAAACAATACGACTCCCAGGATAAATTCTTTGACGGTTCTGCCCTTGGATATTCTGGCGATAAACATCCCCACAAACGGCGACCATGAAATCCACCAGGCCCAGTAAAAGATAGTCCATCCGCCCTGCCAGTTGGTGTCTTCGAAGGTTTCGGTCCACATGCTTAACTGCGGTAGCACTGATATGTAATAACCTAAATTCTCTGTAAAGCCGCCAATGAGGTAAACGGTGGGGCCCAGGAAGAGGACGAACAGCAGGAATACGCCCGCCAGCCCCATATTAAATTCGCTAAGCCTTTTTACCCCTCCATCCAACCCCAACATGACGGAAACAGTTGCTAACGCGGTAATGCCGGCAATTAAGGCGACCTGCATAGTAACGCTGATATTGACGCCAAACAAAAAGTTCAGTCCTGCATTTATCTGTGCAACACCCAGGCCCAACGATGTAGCGAGCCCTGTTAGGGTGGCCAAAACAGAGAGGACATCGATCAAATTGCCCCAGAACCCGTATATTTTGTTACCGATCAGGGGGTAAAAAATGGAACGGATGGTCAGCGGAAGCCCCCTGTTATAAGCGAAAAAGGCCAATCCCAGCCCTACGATGGCATAGATAGCCCAGGGGTGGATCCCCCAGTGAAAGAAGGTGGTTGCCATGGCAGCCTGGGCTGCCTCTGCAGATTCGGGGGCAATATTGCCAAACATGGGAGAAGGTGTTCCCAGGTGGGTAATGGGTTCACCGACGCTCCAGAACAGCAGGCCGATACCCATTCCGGCGCTGAGGAGCATGGCGTACCAGCCCACTCTGCTAAATTCCGGCTGTGCTTTCTGCCCACCTATTTTAATCTCGCCAAACTTGCCGAAAGCAAAGTAGACGGCTGCGGCAACAAAGAGATTAGCTGTTATAATGAGGAGCCAACCTGCGTTATGGGTGACATATTCCAGGGCGCTGTTAAAGTAAGCCTCTGCCTGTCCCGGGTAGAGCAGAGTCAAGACTATGAAGAATAACAGCAAACAGGAGGAGATTAAGGTAACATAGGGGTGGATATCAAAGCCGAAGCCGGCCCAGTTATCTTCCCCGGGCTCCCTTTTTCCTGATTCATCAAAAAGAGAGGAGGTGGGCCGTATTTGCAGCCCCATAAAAGGCTTGCGTTCTTTGATCGCCTTCCTCCTGGCTTCAGCCTCGGCTTTTTTTAATTTTCTGGCCAGAGCCCTTTTCGACATTATTTCCTGTCGTCTTTCTTCGTCCATAAGTCGCAACAGCCCCTTCGGTCAGATGTTTTTTACAGCAAGCGGAGAATTTTCTCATCTTCTTGCTAAGCGCCTGCCCGGTCGTGTCCAGTCTGGTAGACAGGCCTGCTTTTATATGGTGCCCATCTTTTCCGAAATGATGTTGTAAAGTTCAGTTTTGCCGTTGGTCACAAAGATCATCTTCTTCAAATTATTCTCAATAATTTATTCTGTACATGCCGGCCGTTTCCTCTAAGAAACATAAGAAAAAAAGGAACTTACAAGATCAAGGGAAGTTTTTATATAATGATCGCGAAGTTTTTGTCAGGAAAAACGTCTATTAGGTAAGAAAGAAGGGTTCATCTCCATTTTCGTTGAACAAAAACAGATAAAAAAGAAGGACGTCCGCATACCTCAGCGTAGTTAGTTATTGACCAAATATCTAACAGGAGGTATCAC
>CAZMLU010000147.1:0-2643 GCA_964567295.1 uncultured Desulfovibrionaceae bacterium | reverse complement strand
AGCACTGCTAATAATGATGAGCTTGTAATAGGAAAAGCCACGGAACACCGTGGCTTTTCCTATTCAATCGAATTTAATCGAACATGCTATGTTCTCGCCAATCAGGAGCTGTTGGGACAGCACAGTGGGTATATTTTAATACCAGTTCTGACAATGAATCTTTCGACAGAGCAGCTACCTTGCTGTACGTGCTCACATACGCCATAATTATACCAATTACGATGAATTATTGAATAATAATCCTCAAGTCGAAGATGCCAAGCAGTTAGCTCGCAGATCAGTTAAAGACGTTATTGAAAAAAAAGATTGAGGAATGGCAGAATTAAGTTGCCTGGCAAATAAGCAGGAGAAAATGAGGGTATTCTCTGCTTAAATTATCAACCATAGATATTAATAAGGCTAGACTCCCAACACAACTTAACCATCTTGCTGCATTTGAGGAATACATTAACACCTATATTGAAAACGCAGGGAGATACGGCAAGTTAAGTCTTTACACGTGTGAAGAAGTAGAAGCAATTAATGACAAGTCTATTAAGGATATGTTGGATCCTATAGAATGGTATAGGAATTTATGAGGGCGATATGGTAGACGTTCGCTGATAAGTAACCTATGAATGATACCCAGAGTAAAAGCATCACCAGATTGCGAAGTCTGTTCAGCTTAGCTCGGGATACCCAGATCAATACGAGGTGCACTGGGACTAGTATTAGCTTCACCACTGGAAAAAGCGGGGTATAGGCTATGACGTTCATTATAAGATTTGCTTCAGTGGCCCATGGAGATAGCCTTAACAGTCAAGAAATAGTCGGTAACGTTTAGTGAGCCAATTACAATGAGCATAAAGGGGAGATATCTGTTGGCCATGGATATATTTTTACAAAATCTGGTTAGCTTTACAATGGCCTGATTAGGGCATAAAACATTCTTCGTCTTTTGACTGCCTCTCAAGAGGTCATATAAAAAAAGCCCAGGAAATGGGCTTTTAAGTGCCTTTAACATTAATTTGACATAAGTTATACGGGATTCTGTAAACAAAAGTACTGTCTTTTAGATAAGTCGTCCCTGCTCCGGCTCCTCACCCCTCTTCTTCCGTTCGGCTTTCTTGAACGTAACCTCCGGGGCTACCCTGGGATATTCTAGTTGCTTGCCGTTTAAGCAGAAACTATTCCTGGATAAACTGTTTCAGATATTCTTCAATAAGCAGAGCAGTGAGAATATCATATGGTGCCTCTTGAATCATAACGGCCTCCTTGTTTTCAATAGTCCTACCGCTAGCATGGTACACTGCCCAGGGAAAGCCGTCTACAATTCCTATTCTTCGTACATTACCTCTCTGCTTGCTACAGAAGTATAAAACTTCGTAAACCTGTTTACTCTGATTGCCACCTGGCCGCCTCTACTGCCTCTTTACTGTCAAAATACCGGAAGAAGACTAGTGCGACGTGGCTCGAGTTATCCAGAGTAAACACCACTTCCCTTCTGTCGGCTGGCTTACTGGTTTGATAGACCTCGGCTTACGTCAGGATCATCATCAGGTTTAAAATCCCCCAGCGGCAACAAAGGCTGTTCAGTTAAATCTTTGCCGCAGTAGACGCAAATCGAGAGGCCCTCAAAATTTATTAAATAAGTGTGTCTTTCACAACCGGGGCATTTTTTTTACGCATCATTCCAGCGGTACCACCTTTTAATTCATTCGGCAACCTCCAAAACATTGCCGTATTGACCGGACCTTATAAATCCATCAATTACACGCTGCCTTTTCTTTGCAAGGATCTTTTGCCATCCTATTTTCTACTTTTTGATAAATCCTCTTTAAACCCTTATCTTATAACGACGGTAATCCTCTGAACCTTCCAATTCATGACCCGTCATTTGGCTTGTGTAACCGGTTCAGCGCCCAGGTCATTAAATAACGCATTGCGGCCGCCCTGGTAATAAAGTGCTTCTCGAATTTAAAATCATCTATTCTTTCAATTAGCTTCCCCGGTATGGACAGATTAAATATTATTGTATCCTCACTGCTATTTTTCATTATTAACCTTCCTCTTCCGTATTCCCTTTCGGGAAATCATTATTTATTTCGCTCTTTCCTTTTTTTGGGCTTCTTTACTGAGGGTGTTTCAGGTTCAATTGTGGGCACTGTAACTTTCTCTACCTTACTAATAATATTAAATGATTATTAGCTTGCCGTCGGATCACAATGTAAATAAATGCTGCCGTTTGCTTTAATATCTTTCATTATGTCCAGGTTATCTCCGAAATAAAGCTTGCTTTTCCCTGTTTAAATAGTGTATAAGTAACTCCTCTAAAAGGTCTTCCCGCTCTAATTTCATAATAAGACTTCTAGCATTATTATGACTTGTAATGTATGCAGGCTCACCAGACATGAGATACCCAGCTAACTGATTTATGGGATTATAACCCTTCTCTTTGAGTGCTTCGTGAACTTCAAACAATATATCCTTAGCCTTTAATTCACCTTTCTTTTTAGCCTTGAACTTCATGGTTTGATCCATGTTGTTATTTCCCATTCAATTTCCTGCCCCCCTACTTAAACAGCTTCCGAAACGCCTTTCCCGTAGCCTTGCCAGCCGGTATAAGAAGCCCCTGCCTTTGCTTATGCTCATGGTTAACCCTCC
>CAZMLU010000146.1:0-2734 GCA_964567295.1 uncultured Desulfovibrionaceae bacterium | reverse complement strand
TCAACCCTCGTCAACCTGCCGTAAAGTTGACAGGTACCCCGTCCCCTTGTCAACCCTCGTCAACCTGTCGTAAAGTTGATAGGTACCCCGTCCCTTCGTCAACCCTCGTCAACCTGCCGTAAAGTTGACAGGTACCCCGTCCCCTTGTCAACCTTGTCAACTCGGGGCCGCAGGGGCCGCAGCAGCGGTCGGGGCCACCGGGGCGGCCGGTTCGGTTGTGGGGGGTTCGTGTCTTTTTTTGCGGCAGCTGCTGCCTTTGTTTTCCGCGACGATGCACATTTCCAGGAGGCGGTCCATGGTCCTGGGGCCGATCTTTTGTTCCAATTCGACGAAGGTGGCGTTGGTGGAGACCAGGAGGGCTTTCTGGCGGGTGTAGCGTTCGTCGATGATGGTGTAGAGGGTGGGCTCGGTCCACTCCGTCCATTTTTCGCTGCCGGCATCGTCCAGGACCAGCAGGTCGGCCCGGGTAAGGGTGCTCATGATCTGCTGCTCCGTTACCACCCCGCCGTTGTAGGTGGCGCGTATGGAAGCCAGCAGGTGGGGCACCCGCTGGAATACTACGGAATGGCCTTTGCCGAGGGCCGTGTTGGCAATGGCGGCCAGCAGGTGGGATTTGCCGTTACCGGGCTCGCCGATAAGCAGCAGGCCCTCTCCGGCGCGGAGGTTTTCCTCCAGCTTCCCGGCATACTCCCTGGCGGCCGTGTAGGCCTTTGCGGTGCCCGGGCGCTTCCTCCAGTTCTCCAGGGTGCAGCGGCTGAAGCGGGGGCCCAGGCCGGAGTTGGAAAAAAGCTGCTCCTGCCACTGCGCCTTTCTCTGCTCCTCCCGGTCCCGTAGTTCCTGCTCGTACGTTTCCACCTGGCAGGAACAGGCGGGACGCAAGTAGCTCCCTAGAAGCTCCAGGTAGACGGGGCGGATGCTGCGGCCGCACTGCGGGCACTCGACTTCAGCTTCTGACGAACTCCCTGTACTTGCCGAGCATGTCTTGCGGATGGTCTTCGCGAGTCCCGAACAAACCTGTTCCATGGGTTTTGGCCTCCTTCAAATCTTCCTGGTAGCGCTTATAGACCCAGGTATAGATGGTGTGGTAATCGCTCTTGTAAATCTTGCCCGTAGAGGCTTTGTAGTTTTGCAGGATATCCAGCATTGCTTCTGTTACTTCTTCACCATGTTTGGCAACTAGGGTTTCATGTTCGGTGGGGGTGAGGGACACATTTTCGCGGAAGTGGGTTTTCTGCTTTTCTGTACTTTCCTTTCCTTCTCTTTCCTTTTCTGTACTTTCCTTTCCTTTACTTGGTGGCTTTTCTGGCCCTGTTTCAGCCTCCTTTTCTCCGGCAGAATCCTTATTTTTATTCCGCTGGTAACTGGTGCGCATGTTTTTTCGCTTTTCGAGCACTATGGAGGCTCGCTTCTTGATGCCGTCGCTGGTCAGCAGGCCTTCTTCCGCGAATTTTTGCTTGTCGAAGCAGCCGAATTCCAGGGCCGTATTCAGGATCTGCTCGAATTCCTGCAAGGTTATTTCTACAGATTTGGCGAGTAACTGGCGGGTTTCTGTCTTAGAAATATCGATCTCCTGCCGGGTCGACCTGTAGATGCGTTCTAAAAGCAGGAAATAGAAGGCATAGCCGTTATTGCCGTGCACGGCGCGCAGCATCTGTATCTTGTCGTCATAAGCAGCATAGGTATCATGGGGAAAATAGTCCAGCCCTTCTTTGGGTGGTCTTGGCATCTTTAATTCTCCTCTCGCGGTCCATATTTAGCCGATGCGCAGGGTGCGGTAGCTGGCGGCGGGCACGGTGTAGGCCTGGCGTTCCACGGTCTTCCAGGTGATTTTGCCGCCGCTTAGCAGCCCCACCCGGGCCCGGCCCATCTCGGCCATGAAACCCTGGCGCAGGGCTTCCAGCTCCTGCTGTAAACCCTTTTCCCGGCGCTTCAGCTCCCGGTAGCGCTCGAACTGCTCCTGGCAGTGCTGCAGCTCGATGGTGGTGTTCTCCTCCTCCCCGGCGGGGTAGAGGGATTTTAGGGCCTCGCTGTCGCAGGCCAGCCCCCGCGGCTCAGGCGGGATCCCCGGCAGCACGTGCTCCTGCCAGAAGGCCTCCTCCCGCCGGACCAGGTTGCGGATCACCTCCTCGTTGCGGGAGACCAGCCGCGCCCCGAAGTGCCTGTTGCCCACCAGGACGGCCACGTAGAAGTGCTCCAGCCCTGTCACGGCCATGTAGTGCTGCACCTGGATGTAGCAGTGCTTGGAAAGCTCTCGCTCCCCGCCGCTGCCCGGCAGCCAGTTGTTCTCCTCCCGCCGGGCGGCGCTGCGCGCGGCCAGTTCGCCCGTGGTCTTCAGCTCCAGCCCGCAGGGGCCCAGCTGCGGGTGGTAGAAGCCCCCGTCCAGGTTGGCGTACATGAAGCTGTGCTGCTCGCTGCCCAGCATAAAGTGCTCTTCCCCAACCTGCACTTCGCAGTTTTCTTCCTCCAGCAGCCACTCCCCGAACTTGCGCCGCAGGAAGGGCTCCAGCTCCCGCCCCAGCTCCATGGGCAGGCTGGCCTGCTGCTGCCGCGGCCCGTGCACTTTCTCGTAGTAGACGGAGAGGGGGGAGGAGTAGGGGCTCAGCCCCATGATGGCCGCCGCGTCACTGCCGCCGATGCCGCCCCGCCTCAGCTCCCGCCAGTTTTCCTCCGTCAGCTCCCTGCGGTCAGCTAACTGTATCAGGACGTCCACCCCCTTCGCGGCCTTCTGGTGCCA
>CAZMLU010000145.1:0-2761 GCA_964567295.1 uncultured Desulfovibrionaceae bacterium | reverse complement strand
GAGTCGATGGGATTCAAGACCTTCGGTTTTGGTGGCGGACGCGAAGATGTGTGGGAGCCGGAAGAAGATACTTACTGGGGCCCCGAGAGCGAATGGCTTGGCGACGAACGCTATTCCGGCGAACGGGAGCTGGATAATCCTCTTGCTGCCGTGCAGATGGGTCTCATTTATGTAAACCCGGAAGGCCCCAACGGTGAACCCGATGCCCTGGCTTCAGGCCGTGATATCAGAGAAGTCTTTGATCGTATGGCCATGAACGACGAAGAAACTGTGGCACTGATTGCCGGAGGTCACACATTTGGTAAATGTCACGGTGCAGCCGAAGATTCCCATTTAGGGCCCGAGCCAGAGGCTGCCAGCATTGAAGAACAAGGGCTTGGCTGGAAAAACAGTTACGGTAGCGGCAAAGGCCGTGATACCATCACCAGCGGCATTGAAGGAGCCTGGACACCGACCCCGACAAAGTGGGACAACAGCTATTTCGATACCCTGTTTAAGTATGACTGGAATCTGGTCAAGAGCCCTGCCGGAGCCTATCAGTGGACCCCCTCAGATCCAGAAGCAGCAGATACAGTGCCGGATGCTGAAGATCCCTCCATACGGCATGCGCCAATGATGACCACAGCGGACTTGGCTCTGAGAATGGACCCCACCTATAAGGCAATTGCAAAGCGGTTCCAGGAGAACCCGCAAGAGTTCGAGGACGTTTTTGCCCGCGCCTGGTTTAAATTAATCCACCGAGACATGGGCCCACGATCCCGCTATCTCGGGCCGGAGGTTCCAGAGGAGGAACTGATCTGGCAAGACCCGGTACCCCCGGTGGATCATGAATTGATTAACGAACAGGATATTACGGACCTCAAAAGCAAAATTATGGTTTCCGGCCTATCAATTTCCCAGTTGGTCTCCACAGCCTGGGCTTCAGCCTCTACCTTCCGGGGCTCCGATAAGCGCGGCGGAGCAAACGGAGCGCGCATCCGGCTTGAACCGCAAAAGGATTGGGAAGTCAACCAGCCGGATCAACTAAGTAGAGTGCTTGAGACCTTTGGAAAAATCCAAGAAGAGTTCAACAATGGACAGTCCGGCCAAAAGAAAGTATCACTGGCCGACCTGATCGTTTTGGGTGGTTGTGCTGCCATAGAGCAAGCGGCAAAGAACGCCGGTTACAATGTGTCCGTTCCCTTTTCAGCGGGACGCACGGATGCATCACAAGAACAAACAGATGTGTATGCATTCGAAGTGTTGGAACCTGCTGCAGACGGGTTCCGCAACTACCTTAAAAAGAAATATTCAGTACCGGCAGAGGAATTGTTGGTTGATCGTGCGCAACTACTGACATTAACAGCCCCTGAAATGACAGTTCTGATTGGCGGCATGCGCGTCTTGAATGCCAATTACGGACAGTCTCAGCAAGGCGTCTTCACCAAAAGCCCGGAAACGCTCACCAATGACTTTTTTGTGAATCTTCTCGATATGGGCACGACGTGGAAGGCGACATCTGAAGACGAAGACCTGTTCGAGGGTCGTGATCGCGCAACAGGCGAACTTAAATGGACAGGCACACGTGTTGACCTCATTTTCGGTTCAAACTCCCAGCTCCGCGCTATAGCAGAGGTCTATGCCTCTGACGATTCCCGGGAAAAGTTTTTAAATGACTTCGTGTCAGCCTGGAACAAGGTGATGAACGCTGATCGTTTCGACCTTGCTTGAATCGTAGCATAAAAAGGCTTTGCGAGCTTTTGAATATAAATACAATGAAGAAACTGGCGGCCTTAAGTTTACTTGCCGCTGCGTATATCAAATTTACGGAAAAGGTCAGGAGAATAATTACCCCTGGCCTTTTCTCTTTGCTTGCCCTCCTAATCGAAGCACTGCTGTGGAAAAACATTGTTCTTCTTTTGAAGATCACTATTACCAATCTCGCCAAATGTGAGAGCAATCTGGTCATTAAAAAAGACCATCAGCATAGAATCGCTTCCCCTACCGGTATATGATAAATGTCGCAATAATAGTAAGACCTACCATCACAACATTACTGATACTGTGCATTATCATTGGGTAATACATACTTCTGGACTTTTCATAACAATCGCCATAAAAGAAACCTAGAATAACAGAAAAGATCACTTGAAAAGGATTATAGCTAACTGCAAAGGGGGCAAATGAAAAACCAACATGCGCTAATCCGAAAATGCAGGCAGCAATAATGTTTGCCACACTTACTTTTCCACTAAACACTCTACCTTTGATTACTAGCTGATATTTTTGTTTACATCTTTTTAATCTACGTGTATTATTTGATATTTTTTTGCATTTATTCATCCACAAAAAGAAAAATAAAAAGTTCTCCTTTAAATTTTAGGAGAACTTAAATTGCAGGCGGTTTCTTTTTAATATTTAATTCAATAAAAGAAGGGGCCAAACCCCAAAAAATTTTACTTTTGGGACAGCCCCTTAAAGTCTTCTTCGTTTTTACATTTATCCCATAACTTAATGAATGATGCAGGGAATTATTCATTTCTGCCGCTTATTTTAGCTTTAAATCTGATAAGATATCAAGCTATTCTTACTTATACCCGTAAAGGTACAGGTTACCATAACCGGTAGCAACAGCCAGCTTACTGCTGTCTGGCCCAAAAGAAAGACCACTAACTGTATCTTCTTGTTCAAAAGAATAAAGTTGGGACCAGTCGCTTGTATCCAAGATTTCAACTCCGCCGCCGTGTAATCCGTATGCAAGCATTGTACCATCGGGAGAAAA
>CAZMLU010000144.1:0-2787 GCA_964567295.1 uncultured Desulfovibrionaceae bacterium | reverse complement strand
GTATTTGTTATGTTAGCAAAACCAGGGCAAAGTAATTCCAAGTAGCGTAAGTCTCTTTGCGTGTTGAAATTTGGAAACCGTTAAGCCTGGCGGTTTTAAATACATTGATACCACAGGCTTCCATCATAGGCCGTATCTCTGTTATTTTTGCCTGCTCCCGTCCTTCTTCATTCCCCGGCTCTTTGGACCCAGCCTGAGTCCCTGGTTCGGCAGGGTTTCAGGTAGACCCTTTGCTAAAAGGAAGGGCAATCAGGGCAAAGGCTTTATAATACCCCTGTTTATATGCTTCATATTCCAGTTTTAAAGCAATGCGGGAAAGCTCCGGACCCTCATACCCATTAATAAGCAGTGCCTTATGGTAGCCACTGAGCATCCTTTGCATCTCCACAATCCCGGGGGCCTCTGGTTGATGGCAGGCATCCCTGGCATACATGGGACAACCATAACGACACTTCCAGATTGCCCATTCACCTAAATAAATGGTGTTAGTGTCAATGATCTTTGCCTTTTGCACTCCCATTTCCAAGGCTATTGTTTCAAAGTAAGGCAGATCTTCCATATAAAAATCAGTCATGGACATCTCAAACCTCCTTTATTCTGTTAATTCACACAATTCTTCAGAAAGGCTGGTATTTCCTGCTTGTTTGGGTTATGTTTTTCCGTTTGCTTTACTATTGAACTGTTATTATTACCTTTTATTTTAAGGGGCTATTTTTTATTGGCCGAAATTCATCCATATTATTTTACCGTTTACGCGCCTCCACAACAGGGACTAACATGCTGCTCTAAACTCATAACAAACCAAACAAGATCCCCTTCAGAGAACTTTTCAACAAGCTGGCAATCTAATATAACTAGCATAATTGTTGGGGCGCCTCTGGTGCTGTTGCTGCTACAACAGTACGCAAACAGAGGCGCTTTCCCTTTCTATAGACTCAATTCCAATTTGGACATTATATACAGTTATTTCTGGTCAGGCAAGACCGTCAGCTTTTATACATTATGGGTTAGCAGAAACACACAAACAAGAACGGAGCATTGGAGTAATATTGGAGTAATATTGTTTCTGCTCTAAGTTTTACCATTTTCCTAACCCCACCCCCTTGCCAAATACTTCTTTCTTTCCAGGGCATCTAAAACTCTTTCGCAGCTCTCCCAATCGACCTTCTCCACTTTTTCCTAGTATCTAATGTCAAAGGGGTGTTTTACTGGAACTTCTTTGATTCTTTTTCTCGCTTCTTCGATTTCATTTAAAGCTACATCTACCCAGACATCTTCTAATACATCGGGAAGCTGTCCAAACATATCCTTGATGTCTTCAAAACGTTCGGATAGCAGCTCGTGAACCCGATCTTCTACCGAATCCTTATAGCGCATATTGTATATCCAGACTTCATCAAATATCTGCCCCGGCCTCTGGATTCTCCCTTTTCTCTGTTCGAGCCTTGTGGGGTTCCAAGGAAGATCGAGGTTGATAAGGGCTCCTAATGCTTGCAGGTTAAGCCCTTCGCTTGCTGCATCGGTTCCAAGAAGAATTTTAACCTCATGATCCCGAACCATCTGCTTTATTTCTTCTTTGGATTTACGGGAAAACACCCCGTCAATGAAAACACCCGATTTTTCTCCGCCGGCATAGATGCCGACCAATTCGTGGGGGTAAATCTTTTGACAGATTTTCTGCTACCCAGTATGCCGAATCATAATACTGGCTAAAAATAATGCACCCTCGCTCAATCCATCGCTCATTGATTAGCAGGTGATATGCTTCCTGATATTTAGGGTCTTTTTCCTTGCTGGCATCCAGGGCATTTATGAAATTCTCAAGACAGGTTTTCTCTTCTATTGTAAGGTTTTTGATTTCATTTTTGGCCTCTTCACTCAAGGCTTCATCGTCTTGTTCTTCTTCCATCACACGGCTCCATTCAAAAAGCATTTTCTCAGCAGTAATCTTGCCCGCTAGAATGGTGCTGCCGACCCGTCTTAGCTGTTATTCATTGTTGGATATGGTGTGATCTTTAAGCCATTGACAGATTTGTTGATAACTTGAATTGCCTCTGGCTACGCTTAACATAAATGAAACAACTTCTCCCTGGGTAAATTTAAACTCATATCCGTTTACTGCAAAAATCGTTAATGCTGCAACAAAAGCAGTTCTCTTATTACCATCTAAAAAAGGGTGATTATTAGCAATCTTAAACAATAATACAGCTACTTTCTCGAAGATTTCAGGATATAGTTCCTGACCATCGAAAGTAGCTAACGGTGAGAAAAGAGCACTTTCTAGAGCATTTTTATCTCTTAACCCATAGCTTCCACCAGTGGATTCAATAACACGATTATGGATCTCTAACACAGTTTCAAGCTCGATCCATTTCACTTTGCCAATTCCTCTAAGGCTGGCTTATATTCTTTTATGATTTTTTCCGCCATATTCAACTGCTTATCTTTTTCCAGGCGCTTTCCAAGTGTGTCTAAAACAATTTTTAACTCCTCCGGTGAAAGACGAGCGAGTTCTTCCACTAAGTTTTCTTTTGTCTTCAATTCTAACACCTCCCTGTAACCATTATAACCTATAAGATGCTTATTTTACAATTTCGTATTATTTACGTAATGGGGACATTGATCAAGTCCAAATTTATGTGTAAAATTCCTTCGGTTAGAATGTAGTTTATCTAACCGCCAATATATGCAACTTTTGAGCTTTTTTTAGCGCTTTCTTGACGCCAGTTCCAGTATTCTGTCATATCTAAATACTTTCGGCCGCTGGACCATTTTTCATCAATCTCC
>CAZMLU010000143.1:0-2794 GCA_964567295.1 uncultured Desulfovibrionaceae bacterium | reverse complement strand
TAGGCATTATAACACTTATCAGCTTTATCGCCTTAGTAATTGCTATATTTTAAGAGGCGTTTACAGTGGCATTATCCCGAAGAAATAAGTAATGTAGTGTTAAGCTGATTGTCAATTTTTGCTAATATCAAACAGACCGGATGTATTTAACGAGGCCCTATTATTAATTTTATCGCTGTTCTGTCTTCCCCCTCAATTTGAACATCAACAAAGGCGGGGATACAAACGAGATCCACGCCGCTGGGAGCTACAAACCCCCTGGCAATAGCCACTGCTTTAATTGCCTGGTTAAGAGCCCCTGCTCCAATTGCCTGCATTTCGGCTTTTCCCTCTTCCCTTATAACTCCGGCCAACGCTCCGGCTACAGAATTCGGATTTGACTTTGTTGATACTTTTAAAGTTACCATGAACTGTTAGTTCCTCCTTTGGAATAAAGTTTCCCAAATTCTCTATAGCTCATACCTTGTTTTATGGCCAAAATGTAGAATCGCACGCCCGGGTTGTCCCCCGGATTAGTACTTAAAATTTTCCTGAACAATTCGAGAGCCTCATCTGTTTCCCCTTTCACCCAGTGCGAGAGGGCCTTGTTCAAAATCGCTTTAATGATATGCCTGTTTTCCAGCCAGCCCCACTCCAGCACTTCCGGCCAAGTCCCCTTCTTTGTCCGTTATCAGCTTTATAGCCCTTTTAAGATTCGCTTCTTACCTTATTCGTCAAATGTCCCATTTTTGGCTGGTAACTCCTCTCCAAGAGCCTCCGCAATTTTATTAATCATTCCCTGATTATAATCTGGGTATTCCTTTTTTGTATAACCTTCTGTAAATTTGGCTATATCTGCTAGGTCTGGATGTTTTCGGAAATTTTTTTATAAAACCAGTAGACATTGCAAATCTCCCCCCTAAGCTCCTGTACTAAGAAAACCTGCGAATTAGAATTTTTTGCTAGTAGTTGCTTGTTCAGTAGTATAACAGCTTTAATATTATTTTTGCTTTCGTAATTATCTAACGATTCTATAAGCCTGTCAACCCCTATACCAATCAACAAACTTTACTTAAGTGCTGCAAGTATACACGGGCAGCACTTAAAGCTATACGTGCAACTGGGTAATGGATAAGTATTGCAGGAAGAATCCTGCGTATTTCACGGCCTGTTTGGAAAGGGGACAGGGTAGTTTCTAGTGCAAGAAGGCATATTGCAAAATTTCTGTTTATTTTTCCTTCTACGGCAGGAATTCCCAACAAATTAGTAGAATTAATTAAAGGAGAATTGATTTTAGTTTGAAGTTAAGTCTAAATACGAAAGGATGGACAAATATGGCAACGGAAGTTGGGCAAGTCTATCTGTGCAATATCTGCGGCAATAAGGTTAATGTAATGGAAAGCGGTGCAGGAGAGCTAGTGTGTTGTGGTGAGCCGATGAAAAAAGTGGACTGAAGATGCCCGGTCAGCCTTGCATTAATCTACACCTTGCCGGCATATTATATCCGGCATATTATATCGCAGGTGGGTTGATACACCGTTCTGGTTGCGCCGGCCATTAATAACAAAAAGTTTTTAACTACAGAAAGCCCCTGGATCAACTTCATCCCGGGGCTTTTTAGTGCTTCTCTGGAGTTGGAAGCTATTCCTTGATTTTCCCAGCCTTTTAAATGGCGTTTAAGCCCTTTTTTATATCGGTAATAGGCTATATGTTCCTTTTCCGATGAAATAGGCTTCTTAAAAAAATAAATAAGAAACTGGTTCAAAAATCTGATTGAACCCCTTAAAAAACAAAGCTTTATCCGTATATATATAATTAAGCGGTGGAAACTGAAGAGGCGGATGAAAACACGGATAAAAAGGTTAGAGCGGCAGTAGAGGAAAGTGAGCAAGAAGTTCTAAACGGGGTGACCTTGGTCTGGAGCAGTTCGTTTTACTTTGAAGAATTGGATGTTGAGGACGAGTTTGAATTTGAGCTGGAGATAGAAAATACTAGCAATACTTCTGTTGAAATTAGCGAAATAGAATTGAGACATACAACGCCACGTCCAAGAATGCAAGCTCCTGAAGCTACGGTAGAGGTGGAAAATGGACTTCCCGTCGCAATAGAACCTGGTGATGAGGTCATTTTTACTGTGAGTGTAGAATATGTGCTTGTTACCACTGATGAAGGAAATAAGGCAAACCTGCATTTTTTTATAAGCGGACATGTCAATGAAGCAGAGGAGCCCTTTCACTTGGGTGTCAACGTGCACCTGCGTGGATCGGATAACGTGCACCTGCGTGGATCGGATAACGTGCACTTGCGTGGATCGGATGTAGTAGTTATTGAAGATGGCCTCCAGCATTAATAAAAGATAAGCTTCCAGGCAAACCTTTCAGCACGCCCTCAAATAACGCTGGCGCTTCAAAAAATCAAGACGACGAGAATGGTAACAGTAATGGGCCTCCCCCGTTCGTATTCCGGTCACATCCGGCCACCCACTCCGGTAATACCCGGCCAGTGATTCCGGTCACATCCGGCCACCCACTCCGGTAATACCCGGCCAGTGATTCCGGCCGCATCCGGCCACCCACTCCGGTAATACCCGGCCACCTGTTCCGTCCGCATCCGGCCACTCAATCCGGTAATACCCGGCCAGTGATTCCGGCCGCATCCGGCCAGTTAGAGGGGACATGAGGACTGATAAAGGTTGTCTTCCGGATAGACTTGCCCAAGGGGGTGACTTAGCTAATGGCTAAGCTGCAATTCAAGGGAATTATCATCTCAATCCAACCAAGAATAAGGCTAACTCGTTCATTTGATGAATCGTCTC
>CAZMLU010000142.1:0-2857 GCA_964567295.1 uncultured Desulfovibrionaceae bacterium | reverse complement strand
TATGGCCGGTTACGCTACTCGCTCCTCTCCGGCCAAGCGTCCAGGTGAGGCCTGGGAATCATTGCTCTCCAGTATTATATTGACAATCATTGTGTTGCGTGGCGGAAAAGGTTTTACAGGCAACTACAATATCATCTTACTTTATTGTTACATATAAATTCTGAAAGACAATTACCCTGAGTAGTAGAAAAGTAGTATAATTGAAAAATAATAATCCTGAAAAAAAGATTGGCAGTCAACCCTTATAACTAGGGAAAAATTAAAAGGGGACGGTGGGACTGAAGGTGTTTGACCGGGGAGGCAGGGAGAGATTGAGCGGAGGGTGACGGGAGGGCATGGTATTTATCAACGTAGGGCAAAACAATTTGCCCGCTAATTGATGTTGTTTGACAGAAAAACAGTTCCTCGCTTGACTTGATTTGCACCCGGGATTCTGATAATATTTATCTGAAAATAAGAAATTATTGTTTTCAGAGGCGAGCTTGGCAGGTAATTTTACATAAAAAAGACAAGGAGGCTGCACCATGTCATTGATTACGTTTACTTCAAATTTTGGTTCCGGTGGTGAGATGATTGCGCAAAAGGTTGCGGAAGAGCTGGGGATTATGTTTTATAATGATTAAAAACTGCACAACAGAGCCCTTGCTATGGGGATGACCAGTAAGGACCTGGAGGGGCTCGATGAGAAAGCTCCCCGCTTTTTTGACCGACTTTTCACCAATAAGCCTGCCCTCTACCTGGATATCCTGGGCTCGGTCGTCTATGATATCGCCGCTGAAGGCGAAGGAGTGCTCATAGGCCACGGGGCGCAGGTCTTTTTGGAGGACTTTAACTGCGCGCTTCATGTGATGATCCATGCCCCGGAAGAAACGCGCCGCGACTGGCTCAGTAAAGAACAAAACATCAGTGAAAAGGCTGCCCTGCAGCTGGTCCACAAAATGGACAGGCGCATGCATGATTATATCCAATTTGTCTTCGGTCGCGACTGGCAAGATTTCTCAGGGTATGATGTAGTTATTAACCTGGAAAAAATAGGAGCCCCCTGGGCCACAAAACTGATAGTGGACCTTGCCGGGTCCGACGAGGTTAAATCGTGCAGCTTGAAGGCCATTGAGGAGATGAAGCTGTCTTCGCTCAAACGCAAAGTGGATGCCGCCATTATCAAAAGCAACCTTTCTCATACCTTTACAAGCATGACGGTGGAGGTCACAGGCGAAGGGCAAGTGCACCTCAGGGGCCTGGTATCCAACAAGGAGGACCTGAACAAGATGCTGAGGATAGTCAAAGAGGTGCCCGGCGTAACGGACGTAACCTCGGAAATCATCGTCATGTCTGAAGCTTCCGGGTATTAGAAACCAGGTATGCGGTACACCGGCGCTAAAACATGCTGCACCGTTAAGCGGAGGGGTGACAAGACAATGAGTGCCTGTCACCCCTTAATGTGTTGTGCCCCTGTGCATCCCGCCACGCGGCAGGATGCACAGGGGCACAACCGTTCGTCCTGCTGCCTACACTTTATTCCGTATAGGATTTCAGGATATCCACGGGAGCATCGAGCAATTCCGGCAGTTCCGCCATGCCTTCCTTGTAATAGGGGGTTTGCATATGATATTCCAGGGCTTTCTCGTCGGTATATTTCTCGACCATTATTACATCTAAAGGATCCTCGGGATTAACATAGGGCTTATACAACAGGCAGTCTTTTTCGTTTTCGCGAACTGCTTCGGCCATTTCAATGCAGCCTTCCACCAACGTCTTTTCCAGCCCCGGCTTGGCTTTCATACTTGCTATCACGACAACCATCATAAATGCCTCCTCATTTCTTGAAGACCCGTAGACTCGTAGACTCGAAGCATAGGTGAGACCGCTCCCCGGAGCGACCTAACCATTAGAACTTAAGAGCTGATGCTTACTTGCCGCACCCGCTATTGGCCTGATTATCCTCCCGGCCGGATAGGTTTGGGCACAACCGGTGAAGGCCCCCAAAGTTCTGCGGTTACATTTAAACCCATGATATGAGTTTCCGCAAAAACATTTTGCACGTCCTCGTTGGCTTGCCAGGCAGACCAGGCATCCATATCGGCAAACTCATAGGTGACAACGGTCTGGTGGCTGCCGGCGGATGTACGATAAGCCCGGAACTCAACCACTCCCGGTGCCGCCAAGGTACGCTGGATTGCTGACTGGGCCCACTTCGGGTATTCCTCTACCTTGCCCGGATTGATATTCCACTTCGTGATATAAAGTACGCTCATCCTTATTACCTTCCTTCTTTTTTTTAATAGATTATCAAAACCTCCGCTACCTCTATCACCTCCACCTAAAATATAGAAATAAAAATTTATTCTGCAAACTTGCTGGAAACTCCTGCAAATGATTAAGAAAATTAAGCATATTTTAATAAAAAAAGCGGAGAGCAGTTAGCCTCCTCCTTGCTTATCTTTTAGATAATCCCCAGCTGCCGGGCACGTTCTACCGCTCCCCAGCGGTTCCTGACGTCCAGTTTGTAATAGATATTCTTGTTATAAACTTTTACCGTGTTAACGGTTATGTATAAAGTGGCCGCGATTTCGGCGTTGCTCAAGTCCCGGGCCAGCAGGCTGAGCACCTGCCGCTCCCTCCTGGTCAGGGGTTCCAGGGGCAGACCCGGGCCGCTCCCTCCTCCCCCGCAGGGCGCTGCGAGTGCTCCCGGAACTCCGGAAACTCCGGGTATTCCGGAAGAACCGGGAATTGCGGGAGGTTCGTGAATTCCAGGACCTCCAGGAACTCCCGACACCGCCACTGTTTTCTCCCCAAACTTCCACACAGCAGGCTTCTTTTTATGGCTGTGGAGGAGTGTCCGAACATAACTCAACAA
>CAZMLU010000141.1:0-2905 GCA_964567295.1 uncultured Desulfovibrionaceae bacterium | reverse complement strand
ATTTTCTGGCCAACACAAAGAACAAAAAAGGCTTTATAAAATATAGAGGAGGCTGAATTTACAGCCTCCCCGCTTTCACTTACTTTTCATTGCGTCAAGTTTTTCCAGAACAAGCAAAACAAACCCGGGTACTCTCCGCAACAATTATTTGAGAAAAGAAATATGGAGAACCTTTCTCCAGCTTTTTTACCTCTGAAAATAGACTATCTCTACCAGCTCTGTATCAGGATCCGTTTCAAAACCAACTTCTAAATCAAAGGCAAGTTCACCCATGACACGGGCAGGCAGGAAGGTGCGCCCGTCAACAATCTGGGGCGCCACAGGCAGTTCAAAGGTTTTGTAATCCTCTGCTGCTTTATCCAACACGGTCATTTCATACTCGCCTATATGCATGGTGATCAAGAGGTCTTCGCGTTCCAAAGTAATTTCGCTGACCATCCCTGTTTCGGGATGAGCGGACCACCCCACATCAAAGCCAAAGGACTCGGCCAGGAAGCGCACGGGAACATAAGTATAATCGTTTTCGATAAAGGGAGCTACATCCATAACAGACGCTTCACCATCTACTTCGTAGCCTGTTTCATTGATCCACATCTGCACATGTTTGGGCTCGACAAACTCAAGAGGCATTACCCCCATGGTTTTATAATTAAAGTTTTCATAGAGCTCCATCTGATCGTTAAAGTGCAGAGATTTTTCCTCTGCAAGACTTACAAAACCACTTTGTCCCGGCGGATTTACGTTCTCACCCCGGACCCCTTCTTCATCCAACACTACTATGTGATTCTGAGTGCCGCGGTTCTGGTAGAGAATTTCCGGGGGCTCCTGGAATCCCTGGGGCACTCCGGCAAAGTTGTTCGTGCCAAATTTCTGCACAGTAACCGGCACTTTCCAGGCTTCCATATCCTCACCCTGCTCCCCGGAAAGAGTGCCCAGTGCCCCTGTCAGGCTTTCCTTCATGGCCTCTTCTGGGGTGAGACCCTCCAGGTAATCCTGGGACATGGCTACAGCGGCATCCTCTCCCTCCAACACATGCAGAAGCACCTTTGCTCCGCCAGGGACATTAATGCTTCCGGCCATGGGGCCACGTGGATATTCATAGGCCAACCTGCCGAAATGCTCTCCGAACCACTCTTCAAAGGTATCTTTCAACATTTGCGTTAACCAATATTCAAATATGGCTTGCCCGGGAGAGTCATAATATCCTTCTTCCAAGGAATTGGAACGGTATCCGTCCCACTCTTCCAGTAGATCTGCTGCTTCAAGCAGCCTTTCATCATTACCGGCAAGTTCGCGCACGGCCTCGACGAGCTCCTGCCGGAAATACTGTTCGTTGACATCAGCAAAAGAAGCATGCTTGTTAAGTTTTTTTGCATCCTCTACAGTCAAAGTTTCCTGTTCTTCAATCCAGTCAAAAAGAATATGTGCGCGGTCGGCCTTACCCCACAGCATAAGAGCGGGGTTGCTCCACCCTTCCGCCGGCTGCTGGTTCCAGTTCGCCAGGTAACCTGCCTCAGGATTGAAGACATGGGGCACTTCTTCAAAAGGAATATATCCCTGCCACTCCCTTTCACCCGTTCCCGGTGTAGGAAGGCGCGGGTCTTGATCGGGGTGTCGATCAGGATAACGACCGCAGAAAAGATAACCAATATTGCCATCACGGTCAGCATAAAGCCAGGTTATAGTAATGGCCATCTTGCGCGCTGCATCCTTGAATTCCTCCCAGTCGGAAGCAAACGTGCCATCAATCCACCCTGCAAGAGACTCCAGTTCCAGCCCTTCCCACGAACGACCTTTTGCATAAGCCTCTCCAGCTTCTTCGTCTACCTGGATAACAGGGCCGTGAACGGTGCGGTAAAACTCAGTTGTTACGTCCTCTCCGTCCCGCACCGGAATGGTTTCCTCTCTTATTTCCATGTCGTGCCATTCATCTTCGAATTTATAACGGGTGGGATCTTCAGGATCCAACTCCTCTACAAAAATATCCACCACGTTACCCAGGCCAGCCGTGGAAGTCCAGGCGATCTCTTCGTTATGCCCGAACAAAATGGCAGGATAACCGGGGGTTGTTGTCCCTATTATGCTGAAATCCGGTCCGTGTAAACCAACTTCATGCAAGTAACCCGGCAAAGTCCAGCCCATCTGGGGGCCTCCAAGTAATATTGCTTCTCCACCAGGTGTTAGCTCCCCGCCAAAAACCCAAGCATTGCTTCCCAATTCCACAGGAAAGCCCAATTCTCCAAGGTCTTGCTCATATTCCTGTTGCTGCCTTTCCGCATGGGCCCAGATAGCATCAGCATTCTGGGGAAGGGCTCCTGACAGATCGCCCTCTTCCTCTACTTTCCACTCTTCCTCGCGAGGGATGGTTGTGAGCGCCTCCGGATCTTCAACCCAGCGCACGTCATTGAACATCTCCTTACCCTCTTCTTCTCCATACGTCTCCTGGAGATGGGCAAGCAGGGCTGCCTGACCCAGTTCGGCAGTAAAGTCAGAGTAGCGAGTTGCCATGGTTCCGATGAAGATATTGGCCACATCGGCAGCGGTCCAAGGCTCTGGTTCAAACTCCAGGCGTTGAAATTCTTTCGGTAAAAGCTCCTGTGGGTTATCCAAGGCTTCCCCCAAATGTTCATTTATACCGGCAGCGTAAGAGTCCAAAATGCGCTGATACTCTTCATCCAAAGCATCGATTCTCTCTTCGATTTCCGCTCGGGAAAAGCCGCCCTGCCGCGTTTGAATATCAAAATCAATAAAGTCCTCTCCCAACACTTCACTTACTGTTCCCCAGACAGAACGCCTGCTCATTTCCAATTGAAACAAACGATCCTCAGCCACAACGAAGCCGAAACCGTAAAAAAGCGATTCCATGTCCTCAGCATAAACATTTGGCACCCCATAATCATCTCGC
>CAZMLU010000140.1:0-2926 GCA_964567295.1 uncultured Desulfovibrionaceae bacterium | reverse complement strand
GTATTGCTGTTCATCCCGGCTGTATGGATATTTAGGCACTATCCGCTCAATGGCAAATCTGTTTTCGTTAATACAGTTTGCTTCCAGGTGCCAGAAAGGAACCAGCTCACAGGAATCCTCATTACTTTCCCTGCCTTTGGCAAACATTTCGGCCCAGGGGTCCTCTTTAAAATGGATATTACTGTACAGGCTAGATATGGTCTGGCGGATGGCAATGTTTTTATAACGGTTTACCCTTCCTTCCCTCTGTTCCAACTCTACAGGGTTGCCCGGTAAATTCCAGTGCAATACCTTACGGCAGTAGTAATGGAAATCAAGCCCCTCCTGACCGATCGATGTAGTTGCTAGAACAAATGGTCTGAAAGGACTGTTAAACGAACTTCGCAGTCTGTCTGTCCGCTGTACGTTTTTCGCCTCATATGATTTAATTTCAAAGAATCCCGCCGCATAGTGCGAGCGCAAGCTTAACTTTTTTTCCTCTTTAAAGGAGTCCAGAAATGACTGCAGGGTATCAACTTTATAGGAGGCCGTTGATACTTCCATCGCTTCCAGCATTAGTTCGCTGCACCTGGCGGCCTGGTCAGAAAACTTATCGTTGTTTAACCCGTAAGACTCAACCAGCATATGCCTGTATTCATCCAAAACCGCCTGCAGATTCCCCTCCATGCAGTATCTTAAGACATTCCTCCAGTGTTGTTCATCATACTTTTTCCCGTATGTGATATCAACTATTGCAGTAGCTTCGGGGCTGTTAAAAAGCCGCATAAACCCTTTGCCGAGACGGTAAGCATCGCGCATAAGGACCGGCAGCTCCCCCGTTGCATAATCTGGCAAGGTGTTTTGCTGCATCATCCTGAGAGAGGATACAGCCGGTGAAGCGAGCACCTGCCAGGCAAGTACTCTTGTAAGATCCTTTTGCATTGGCCCCAAAGCAAGCCGCTTTTTACCCTGCGCAACTTTCTGCAGGAAACGCAGATGCTTGATTTCCGGGGTGTTGGTGTCCACCTCTTTGTTATTTTCAGTCATATGTTCAATTGTCCGGTCTATCCAGTTGCTGACCGCATGACCGTAGCCGTTTGCTATATCTATTAACAACGGCGCTGCCCAGTACCAACCAAGGCCTGTCTTACCCGGAGCCGCAGGATACTCTTTCTTCAGTTCATCTAACTGCCCTTCAAGGGCGCCGGCTATTTCCTGCACCAGGTTGTTTAACTTTAATTTTTGTCCGGTTTCACTCCTTTTATTCAGGGCACTGACAGGGCGGAACAATTTAGTCAGGCTTGGTGAGGGATAAAGAAGCGTGAACAAAGACATGGTTTCAGGCCAGCTTCCCGGAACATGTTCTGTTTCTTTTTTCGCCTTGAATAATAATTTACGGTAGGGGAAGCGTCTGTTTTCCTTGGCAAAGTATAGCTTGCGCCCTTCATTATCCGAATCTGCTTTATATGTCGGTGTGCCAATGGTTCTCCGTTCAGCCTCATAGGATATAAGGGTTGCGATCATCCTTGGAACCATGGTCCAGGCGGAGAATACAAGTATCTTGGAGAATCCGTTATTCTGGCGGAACGGGCCGCCCGGCTCATAGTATGGGAGCGCCGGGGGAACCCACAACAGTTTTGCCCCGTTATCACTGAATGCTTCCTTCTCCAGCTGACGGAGTCGGGCATTTGGAAACTGAATCCTTTTATAATTATGGAAATCTGAGCGCTTTAACCAGGCATTTCTGTTCTTTTTAAGCTGCTTCTCCAGCTCAGGGTTCTGCTGATATGCCCTCTTTAGTTCCCGCTTTAATTTATAATGCTCCATAAAAGACAGGATATACGGTGCCGATTTAACGTACTCGACAGGCTGGGGAACATCCCTGCGGTACTCCTGCAGCTCCTCGGTGACCCGGGCTGCCGATAGATATGACCTGATATCATCATCGGTTACCTTTACAGGTTTTAAAGACTTTCGGGTGTCCAGCATGGCATCGCCCGATTCCGAGACCTGCATCCTTTCTGTCCTGCACATAGCCTCAAAAAGTATTGTCTCTACCTGTTGTTTGTAATCCTTTACTTGCTCAAGGTTTTCCCGGTCAAGCAATCTGAGTTTCTCTGAATATGTGGACCAGGATTCTTTCAGTTTTGCATTTTGTTCCGGTTTGTTCCGAAACAGAAAATCAACGACTTCCCAAAATTCCCGGTAGTGGTCGTCTTCATTCGCCTGCTCTTCAATCTCTTCCAGTGTAGAGTATAATTTGTACGGTGTTGCCGATAACAATATTGTCCAGGCCTTTGTTTGATGAATAAACTTATCGGTAAGCATCCCCATTTCTGATTCTTTATCCGCTTTAATCAGGTCACGGAAACGCTGAAACTCGTCCATAATAACAAGGTCAGGCTGTAAGAACTCCAGACTCAAAACAGCCATCATCCATCTCAGCTTGCCTATGATGATATAATTGTCTGGCGGCGCAAGATTTCCGTCCCTCATGGAATCAAGTGCGGATAAGATATCCCTTAAAAGTGCTGCGTCCTCTTCTTGCAGATAGCCCCGCACTCTGCTGATTACCTGATCTTCAAATTCGGCCTTCAGATTTTCGACCCTTTCCACCATATGCGGCTTTGCCCAGGTCCATGACTTAACTCCCCTGCGGAGAAACTCTTCCAACTCGCGGGGGTAATCATCGAAAAGCATTGTCTTCTTCAATATGGCATATATAAGTGCCCGTTCCAGGTATGTTCCCGCACCGTTAGTCAGCCTGAAAGATGTAGCGGGAGTCATAGCATTTAACTGAATATAACCGTCTTCCCGCTTCAGTTGTTTTCTGAGCTCAAATATGCTCAGTACCTGCATGGAGAGCCGGGTAAACGCATCTTTGTCTACATTATTCTTAACCTTCTCGATCCGGAATTTCTCCATATTCTGCCTGGCAATACTAAGG
>CAZMLU010000139.1:0-3003 GCA_964567295.1 uncultured Desulfovibrionaceae bacterium | reverse complement strand
GGTCCGGCTGTTTCCGGTTTTGGCTTTAACATCTTCGGCCGCTTTTTTACGTTCCTCGTTTATGCTGTTTTCTATAGTTTTCTTCTTGATCCCGATAGACTTTAATGCCTCGAAAAGCTTTTCAACATATACGTCGCGCTCGTCGGCATCTAAGGTGGATATTAGCTTGAAGAGCTTCTTGCGCTTCAAGGTGTCTCCCGGGTGCTCCTTCAAGCTCTCAATTAATATATGAATTTCAACGTCGGATGCAATGTTTTCTGTATCGTTCACTCGCGCCACCTCCTGAGCTCCTTATCTTTGTGTAGCTCTCGCTTTTCTTCATCCGTACCTGTTTCCAGGGTATCTGCCCACCATTCCAGCCTCGGCAGTTCGTGCACCAAGGGAACAAGCCCATCTTCAATGTCAACGCCCTTCAGGTCCAATTCACGCCTTATGGATTCAGCCAGGCCCCGCAGCTTATTCTGGGCCTGCTTGATCAATTCCTGAAAGGCCGCTTCCTCGCACGAAAAGCATTTAAAACCGTTATGGTAAATATGCAGGGAAGGGTTCTTGTCCTGGTGGAATGGGCAAAAAGTTTTATTATGCTTTACCGCTGCACCGTGGAAAGCTCTCTGCACTTCCGGAAAAGGAATTGCTTTAACCTGCCGGAAAATATCGTCTTTTTCTTTTATAATGGAATTAAGCACAACGATCTTCACCCGCCTTTCGCTTTGCCCGGTTTCCTGCGCCGGGTTTTACTTTTAACATTTTAATGAAGCGTTGCTTTATTACCAGCTTGCGCCGTTCGCAGGTTATAACCGGAAAACCGGATTGATTGAAAAGGTCTTTATGCACTTTCGCCCTGGAAAGGCCGGTCAGGGCTATAATGTAGCTTGCCTGGAGTATTGCGGGAAGCTCGGCAAAGCTTTTAAATTCGTGCTTTTTCGTCTGCATCATTGCTCGCCTCCTTTGGAAACAGCTCATTCTCGGAAGCGCCCAGGGCTTCGGCCAAGCGCTTATGCCAACTGGGGAAGAAAAGGCTGCCGAGGATGACAGGCTTGCTACAGTAAAGGTTCGGTTGGGTGTAGCGTATATCAGCGACCGGTGCCGTGAGCAGCATACCGTAGATCAGGTAGCCGTTCTGCCAGGCGATTTAATAGAACAGACCCAGGATGGTTATATACATTATATGGGTGCGATTCATCAATTAAAGCTTCTTTCTTATAAGATCAAGAACGGGATGTATTGAAAAAGTCTTTTCCTTTCGGGGCGTCACGGGCGATCAGGTGGAGCCAGGCGTGCTTTTTCGGCAAAAGCGGCTTCATCTTCTTCGTATAGAATTCCGTGGTCGGGACATAGGCATAAACACGGTAAGGAGGGACGGCTGTAGTGCCTGTCATTTTCAGTTTTTCAAGGTTCGTGATGCTGCCGCTTATCAACTCCGTGAGGTAGGATTCTTTACCGTCCTGGTAGAACTTGAACGGGCCCGGGCTTGATGGTGATGTTGACGGGAGCCGAGCTATCTTGCCTTTGTAGTGGCTCAGTCTGTCCGTTAGCTCGGTATAGAAATAAAACGGGTCGTTATAGGTTTTGAGCAGGGGCGTGAAGTCTTTTTTGCGTGCATCTTTTAGGCCGACGTCGATGAAGTAAATGTCCTTCTCGGGATAGGTGCGGGTGAAGAATTTCATCAGCTGCGGGATTCTTGCTTCGTCCACTAAGATATAGAAGCGCTTGGCGTTCGGGAACTTGATTTGCTTTATGGTGTTTCCGGCGTTATGGAGCTTAACGATACCGTCATTGTCGATATAGAATAAGATGTCGTTGCCCTGGTCGCGTTCAATTATTGCATGGAACGGGAGACGATGGCCAAGGCTGTATTTAATTTTGGCTTGTCTTGCAGGAAGCCACTGGTCCAGTTCGATTAAGCCCTGGTCAATCATCTGGCAAAGCAGCTCGACCATCTGGTAGTATTCCCGGTACTTGGCTTCTGCGCTATTTTTGCCGTTGCGTGGAATATTATCGAAGGGGGTGCGTAGTGGGCCTTCAATATGCTTTGAGAGAAAATCAATCCCCGCATTGTTTATCTTATACATGGAAGTAATTTTGTGGCCGTATTCATCACAGAAATGGCTTTTACTTAAGTAATCATGTTCAAGTAATTCACCAAGCCTTCTACCTCCTGAATTCTTTGGCCAAACCAAATAATCTAAATGACACTTGCCAACAATTCCGTTGTAGTATATCAGTTTCATTGCTTTCAAATCATTCTTTGTCTGCCTAAGTTTCTTCTTCCTATAGGATATTTTTTCTGTTGTTCCAACTGACAAATTTAACACTCCTTCAAGATGTTTTTTTGTACTACTTGCTACGAGCGGGAAAAGGGGTCTCTTAACTTTTTGGACAGTATTTCGGCTCCTCCCGGTCGTTAGCCAAAGTCCCTCGTTATCCGCCTGTTGCTGCTTGGGCCATTAATTTCAGGTAAAAACACGTAAGTATAAACTGACCCCCCTCAGTTTATACTTCAAAAAGTGGGTCAGTTTATACTTAAAATAAGCGTCTGTTTTTACTCGTTTTTCAATAAAATTTGCTTTGTTTTCGCCTGAGTTTTAGTCCTATTTCTAGCTTAGTTTTGGACTAAATCTCTCCAGATGACCTGTCCCTTCCACAACAATAATTTCGGTTCGTAGAGTGCTGTCAAATGCTCCACTAATTACACACTGGATATGGGCATAACTATCATCTTCTATGATCCTGAGCCGGGATAGAACATCGTTGATTGCCTTGATAGAGTATCGATCAACATCGTGAACCCGCTTATCGTCGAAAAAGAGCGTGTACCAGATAGTAGCCTTCTCAAATGGTTCAAATTCATCTATCAGCCCTTGATCCTTTAAGGCTTTTTTTATAGTGGAATACCACAAATCGCGAACCTCCGAATACGCCGATCTTTTGTTGCCCCGTTTTGTCTTGCGGAGAAATAATGCCGGCGGAACAATTAATTTAGGCGGGTGGAGACCGGTCACT
>CAZMLU010000138.1:0-3019 GCA_964567295.1 uncultured Desulfovibrionaceae bacterium | reverse complement strand
AGGAGGCCGCACCGTAGGTGCTGGCGTGGTTACTTCTATCATAGAGTAATAGATGTTTTTTACTGAAAGTAGGTGAGGAGCGATGAAGCAAGAGGTTGCCTGCTTGAGTAGGGGAAATTCTTGCGGAGCAGTCTGCTCAAAAAGTAATCAGACGCAAAGGAGGAAAAGCAGTGGCCAATCAAAAAATTCGTATTCGTTTAAAAGCCTTCGACCACAACCTTTTAGATCAGTCTTCCGGCAAAATTGTGGAGACGGCCAGGCGTACAGGAGCAAGTGTTTCGGGGCCTGTTCCCCTTCCCACGGAAAAGACGGTCTATACGGTCATCAGGGCACCCCACAAATACAAGGATTCACGTGAACAGTTCGAGATGCGCACTCATAAGCGCTTGATTGATATTATTGAACCTACATCGAATACCGTGGATGCATTGATGCGCTTGGATCTGCCCGCCGGTGTAGATATTGAGATTAAGCTGTAGCTTACTGGAAAAAAGGGGGTGTAGATACCATGAAAAAGGCTATTCTGGCCAGAAAAATCGGGATGACCCAGATTTTTGACGATGAAGGAAGCGCCATTCCCGTAACGGTACTCGAGGCAGGGCCTTGTGCCGTGGTGGTTAAGAAGACAGAAGATAGAGATGGTTACAGGGCGCTACAGGTAGGGTTTGAAGAAGTTAAAAAAAACCGCTTAATTAAGCCCCAGGCAGGGCATTTTGCTGCAGCAGGTGTTTCTACCTTTAAGATAGTTCGCGAACTGTGCCTGGAGGGCAGTGAAGAATACCAGGTAGGCCAGGTGATAAAAGCTGATATCTTCCAGCAGGGCGAGTATGTTGATGTAAGCGGCATTTCCAAGGGAAAGGGTTTTGCCGGTTCTATAAAGAGGCACGGCCAGGGCAGGGGCCCCATGACTCATGGCTCTCGATACCAGAGGGGACCCGGTTCGTTGGGTTCGATCGATGGTGCGAGGGTCTTTAAAGGTCGTCCCTTGCCGGGTAGGATGGGCGGAGAGAAGATCACCGTACAGAAGCTAAAGGTTGTACGAGTTGACGCTGAGAAAAATCTCCTGGTCATCAAGGGTGCTGTACCAGGTCATCGAGGCAGCCTGGTGATGGTCAAGGATTCTGTTAAAGCTAGTTAGAAAGGGGGCTTTTGTTATGCCAAAGGTCGATGTGTTTAACGTCCAGGGGGAATGTACAGGCGAACTGGATCTCAGTGATAAAGTATTTGGTGCCCCCATCAGGGAAGATCTCCTTTTTGATGTTTCCCAGGAGCTCCTGGCAGCAAGGCGCCAGGGTAATGCCAGCACCAAAACCAGGGGCGAAGTCCGCGGCGGCGGGAGAAAGCCCTGGAGGCAAAAGGGAACGGGCCGGGCAAGGCATGGTACTACCCGCTCACCCATTTGGGTTGGAGGAGGAACAGTATTTGGTCCCAAACCTCGCAGCTACCGTTACCATCTTCCTAAAAAGATGAGGCGTGCGGCTCTGCGTTCTGCCCTTAGTTCTAAGGTTTCCGAAAACAGTATAACGGTTTTGGAAGAACTGAGTATGACTCAGCCCAAAACCAGGGAGATTGTTGGCATTATGGGAAACCTCAACCTGGACGGTAAAGTACTTCTTGTTACCGCTCGCGAAGACGAGAATATCTACAAATCCAGTCGGAATATCCAGGGTCTGAAAGCAGTTATTGCTGGACAATTAAATGTTCTAGATCTGCTGCGTTATGATCAGGTTATAATGACCAGGGATGCAGTAGCCAGGGTGGAGGAGGTGTTCGCTTCATGAAAGTGGCACAGGATGTTATATTGAAACCTTTAGTTACCGAAAAATCTACCAACCTGATGTCAGAGAACAAATATTCCTTTGTAGTTCGCAAGGACGCCAACAAGATCGACATCAAAAGAGCCGTAGAGGAACTTTTTAATGTTAAGGTAGCTGATGTTAACACCATGCGAGTAAAAGGAAAGTTTAGGCGCTTTGGGGTGCATAGAGGCTACCGCCCCGGTTGGAAGAAAGCCATCGCGACTTTGCAAGAAGGAAGCAAGTCTATCGAAATATTTGAATAGAGATAGGCAAGAGGCTCGCTGAAGATTATCCGGGAAAGGAGGATATTTTAGGACAATGGCAACCAAAAAATTTGTTCCCACATCGCCCGGAAGACGTTTTATGACCGTTTCTACCTTTGAAGAAGTTGTTAAGAAAGAACCTGAGAAATCACTGTTGGAGCCTTTAAAGAAAAAAGCTGGCCGTAACAGCGATGGCCGCATTACAATCAGACATCGCGGTGGCGGACATAAGCGTAAATACAGGGTGATTGATTTTAAGCGCAACAAAGACAACATCCCAGCCAGAGTAGCTGCCATCGAATATGATCCCAATCGCTCTGCTCGTATAGCCCTTCTGCATTATGAAGATGGTGAGAAAAGGTACATTCTCGCACCAATGGGCCTGAAGACAGGAGCGCGAATAAGCTCTGGTATAGGGGCGGAGATTAAACCGGGGAATGCTCTGCCGTTAAAGAATATTCCTGTAGGGTCGCTGGTGCATAATATTGAAATTATGCCAGGTAAGGGTGGGCAGTTGGTCCGTTCGGCTGGAAACGTATCGCAACTTGTAGCTAAAGAGGGCAATTATGCCCATATCAAACTTCCCTCTGGTGAAGTAAGGCTGGTTCTCTTAAACTGTAAAGGAACTATTGGGCAGGTGGGGAACGTTGAACACGAAAACATCTCCATTGGCAAGGCCGGTCGTTCGCGGTGGATGGGCATGAGGCCTACTGTTAGGGGCTCGGTTATGAACCCCACAGACCATCCTCACGGGGGTGGCGAAGGCAGGGCCCCTATAGGGCGCAAGAGTCCTCTGTCACCTTGGGGAATGCCCACACTGGGTTATAAGACCAGGAGCAAAAACAAGAAATCAGATAGACTTGTTGTCAAAAAACGCAAGTAATTTTTTCAGAAAGGTAAAGGAGTGATTAGATGGGACGGTCTCTAAAAAAAGGTCCCTATGCGGATCCCGATTTG
>CAZMLU010000137.1:0-3020 GCA_964567295.1 uncultured Desulfovibrionaceae bacterium | reverse complement strand
AGGACCGCACCATGGTCCCAGTCGAACTGCTGGAGCATCTTGCGCAATATCACCAATATGCCGAAGAGGGAATGGCACATCTTGTTTTTTAAAGCAGTCAAAAAAATTGGGCACCAAAGGAGAGCATATTCACGCTAAAGGAAAAGTAGTAATATTTTTGCATACCATGCGTAAATGTGCACTAAGTTGAAATACATTGGAATACGGTTAAGGCTGCTCCGTTCTTTGGAGCAGCCTTCTCTTACCTGCTTGCCACGTCGTTTATAAAAGGAGCACAACCTGTGCGAGATTACCGGGAGATATCTTTATGGAATAACGTTCCTGAGGAGGAATGGAGCGACTGGCATTGGCAGTTCCACAACCGAATTGTTACCCTGGAACAGTTGGAGCAAGTAATTGAACTGACTGACGAGGAGACCGAGGGGATTGAGGGCTGCATGTCAGTGTTTCGCATGGCGATTACCCCTTATTATGCCTCCTTGATTAATCCTGCTGATCGCAATTGCCCCGTCCGCAGGCAGGCGGTGCCCTCGGTTTTAGAACAGCACAGCACATGCTCTGACTTGAGAGATCCTTTGCATGAAGATATGCACTCCCCGGTGCCGAAACTGATCCATCGCTATCCGGACCGGGTTTTAATGCTGGTAACCGACCAATGTTCCGTGTACTGCCGGCACTGCACCCGTCGTCGTAGGGTCGGGGTAACGGAGCGCGCTGGCACAGAAGAGCAATTTGACGCCGCCATCGATTATGTGCGCCGGACACCGGCAGTGAGGGACGTTCTCATCTCCGGCGGCCTCAAGCCTTGTGTCGCCATGTTTCTTGGTTAGTTGCAGCAGGCCCATGCAGGCCACACAGGTTGAGATTGCGCGACAAGAAGGGGCAGAGGTTATAACCGACAAAGAAATAATAGAAGAAACCATCTCTTTAATAATATAATGATTCGGCAGTAATTTCCAATTTCAGTGACAGGGTAAAGCACTTCTATATAGAAATTGTTTTATAACTACCCTTACCTTATGCTTGTTCACGGTTATTACGCATTAGATCAATAATGCGACACAAAATTAGGAAGGATATTAAATCCAATAAGTGAGCAGAGGGATGGTTTGCCGTAGATGATTATTCCATCATAAGGGGTGCTGATAAGCGCGTGAGCCATGTATTCGAGGGATTAAATTGTGCAGGTTAAAAGACCTTTTATAGCTGTTTATTCATTGAGGTTATCAACAGTTCATTGAGGTTATCAACAGTTTATGGAGGGTTACCGTTGTGTCACAATGTATAGTATTAACGATAGGCTATGGAAATCGTTCTAGTGAGGAATTTATTTCATTGTTGAAGTATCACCATATCCAGTATCTTATTGACGTCAGGTCGAAGCCATTTTCGCGGCAGAAGGAATTTAACAGGGACAGTTTAAAAACGCTGCTAAAGGCAAATGGGATCAAATATATTTTCATGGGTGATTTATTGGGAGGAAAGCCGGATGATAGCTTTTACTACAATAGCGGAAGAGTTGATTATAATATTTTAAAAGAGCAGCCATTTTTCAGAAAAGGTATAAAGCGGATTAAAGATGCCTGCGAGGAAGGCTTTCAAATTGTCTTGATGTGCGCGGAAAGTAAACCACAGAATTGTCACAGGAGCAAACTTCTAGGTGAAGAGTTACTTAAATTAAAAATTGATGTTAAGCATATTGATGAAAATGGCGTGGTAATAGGCCAGGATGCAATAAGTGAGAGATTAAATAAGGGGTAGCGTTCACTTCTCGATGAAGATAATATTCATTAGTTCTTATGTCTCGGCACTATAAGCCTCAAGTACTGGTGATTCTTCCATTGTTTCTTCTTCTCCAAACGTTTCGATAAGGGAAGGCCATATTATCCCGCTGGAGGATTATTTAACGGGGTCTCTGACTTCCACACCATGGTAAACCTGCCCGCAGCTTAGGTCTTCCGACCAGATTATCTGGCAGCCACTCTTTAAAGCGCTGTTAATGATGCTGGCATCCCAAAAAGAAATCCGGTATCTTTTTTGTATCTTAATTGCCTCCAAAATATCTCCCGCATCCGGGGCATGGTAGTCCCATTTGCTCAAATCTTCCAGTATCTCCCCGGCCTCTTCTAAGCTTAGCGGCACCGGAACTTTTTGCGTTACCGTTACCAGAAACTCCTGCATAACCTGTATGCTCAGACACCCGTTTTGCTCCTGCCACAATCTCTCCATTAGCTGTCTGGCCTTCTGCCTTTTGATCTGGCTGCTCTGATCATAGCTGTAAACCAGGATATTAGTATCCACAAATTCTCTTGCTTTAGCGCTCATGTAATTCATCCCTTTTCCAGAAGGGTGTCTCCTTTACCTGCATATCAAACCCCTTCTCCATAAGGTATAGCTGTCTTTGCCTGGCGTTACGGTACAGTTCTTCCCTTGCCACCAGTTCCTCCAGATGCTGTGATAGAAGCCTGGATAGCGAAGTATTTTTCTCTACCGCTAAATGTTTTGCTTTCTTCAACAAGTCCTTAGGCAGAGAAAGGGTGATGTTCTGATAATCCACCTTATATCACCTCCACGTACTTAGTGTATCACGGTATTACGTGAAATGCTATAATTTTTCTTCCCCATTTTCTAAAGCTTATTTTGCATTTTTTAATAACGGCTCTTCGGAGCCGTTATTTTTTTGAGGAGGTGATGCCCTGATGGAGGACGACAGCGCTCCCAGGTGGTTAAGTCGGGTGCAAACAGGTGATAATTATGGTAAACAAATTCACAGCAAAAAGACGATGTCTTTGACAAAGTTGGCCTAACGGATCTAACGCACCGGGAAACCAACCGTAGTGAACTCCTGGTTAGAGGGTCAGCATGGGAAGTTTGGAAAGTGCGCATACCTTTTTGGTTATAACGCTGTTTGGTGGTATGCTTGCCGGTGCTGTGATCGACGCGTACGAGGAAACCCTGGAAGCCATTGCCGCTGTGGCCATATTTATTCCAGTGATCATGGACATGGGGGGAAATATAGG
>CAZMLU010000136.1:0-3035 GCA_964567295.1 uncultured Desulfovibrionaceae bacterium | reverse complement strand
GGGGATAGTAAAGGGTTCAAGGAAATTTTTTTGCCGGGGGCTTGGCTATGACTGAAGCATTCAAAGAAAAGGGGTTGTTGTTTGGCAAGGCTTTGAAGAACCTGGACTTCCGTGTGCCGGTGTTGGTAATTTTAATGGCAGTCCATCCCCTGGTCCCTTTGCCCTGGGCTTTGCCGCGTTGGGCTGTTTTAATAGTAATCAGCATTTTTGCTCTTCTACTGGTAGTCAAGGACAGGTTGTGGGTGCCCGGGACGGTAACAATAAGGCTCTATCTATTTTTGCTGGCGGTTTTACTTTCGGCGGTTCTTTCTGACTATCAGGGAGTAGTTTGGCTTGGAGACCCGGGTTATATGACCGGCTTCATCTCTCATGTGGGATATGCGGTGTTGTTTATCTTGGCCCTGGATGTGGCTTATCGTTCCCCGATGGAGATGGAAAAGGTGCTTAACCTCTGGCTTTTCTCCGCTTTTGTTATTGCCTGGATTGGCTTGCTCCAATATTTTGGGTTTAACATCCTCCCTTATGGGGAGAGGACGGTATTCCAGGCCACTACCAGCTATTCCACTATTTGGAATACCAACGATCTGGGCAATTATATGGTGATGGCTTTTCCTTTTGCCGCCTATTACTTTTTGCAAAAAGCCACCGTCAGCACATCTCTCCTGGTAGCTTCAATTTTTGCGGCCACCCTAACTACGCTCACCCGTGGGGCATGGTTGGCTCTACTGGCTGCTTTTCTATTTCTTTTCTTTTTCTATCCCCAAAAGAAAAATATGGTGTATTTGATCTTAATCATGACCCTGGTTACGGCTATTTTAATGCCCATGGATGACTGGAAGTTAGCCAAAAGGACGGGAACTTTTTCCGGAGAAGTGGAGAAGGCAGTAGAGGGAGACCCCGAGGCCGGTTCTGTTCGTTTCCTGCTGTGGCAGGAAGGACTCAAGGCTCTGCCACAGACAGTATTAATCGGGACAGGCCCTGATACTTTTTATTATGTGGGAGAGGAAAAGTTTGTAGAGCGGTGGTGGGAAGGTGCACGGCAGGCTAAGAAAGCCCATAACATCTTTTTGGAGATTGCGGTGACCATGGGGATACCTGCCCTTGTATTATATTTATGGTTCATATGGGGGGCTGTAGCCAAGGCCAGCTTGCGAAATCCGCTGCACGTGGCTTTTATAGCAGTGGTGATCGCTTACCTGGTAAGGGGAGGGTTTCTGGTTGATGTGATCCAGGTATATCCGCTCTTTTGGGTATTGCTTGGTTTTTGTGCAGGTGTAAGCAGATCTCCGTCTCGCCCGGAAGCGGAGATATGACCTGGATCTAAGAGATGGCTACTACTATTTGATTATTCCACCTACACTTTTTAGCACTTGAAAGTTGGCTCCGGAGCGGCATGAAAAGGGGTATTATATGTGCTACAATGACGGATGCTGAAAACTCTCTAGCCGGAGGTTGGCAGATGACCCTCCGCTGGGAGAGGAAAAGGCCCTGGAAGAGATACTCGGTAACGGCGGAAATATGTACGACCGCCGGGTAGTAGAGGCCTGCCTGGCACTTTTTAAAGAAGGAGATTTTGATCTGCATGGGCATGAAAACGGCGAGATGAAGTAGCCCCCATGCATAAAAACGAGGGAGGGACCTTTGTGGATATTACCCAATTATTAAAAGATGCCCTGGAAAAAAATGCTACCGATATTCACCTGACGGTGGGTGCTCCGCCCACTATCAGGGTGGATAGTTCCCTGGGGCATTTGAGCGAGGACGTCTTAAGTCCGGAAGACACTACAGCTTTGGTGGAACAGGTGCTTGATGAGGAGAAAAAGACCCAGTTTGACAAAAACGGGGAGGTCGATCTTTCCTACAGTTCGCCGGGGGTGGGGCGGTTCCGGGTAAATATCTACCACCAGCGGGGGGCTATAGGGCTGGCCATCCGGGTGATCAATACGGTGGTGCCGGATATTGCTTCCCTGGGAGTGCCCGATATCGTCTCCAAAATGGTGCATAGGGAGAAGGGCCTTATCCTGGTGACCGGACCATCCAACAGCGGCAAGTCCACCACGGTGGCCGGCATAATCAACCTCATTAACGAAGAGATGTCCAGGCATATTATCACCCTGGAGGACCCCATCGAGTACCTGCACAAGCATAAGAAAAGTATCATTAACCAGCGGGAGATCGGCCTGGACAGTCCTTCTATTTCCCAGGGGCTGCGGGCTGCGCTGCGCCAGGACCCTGATGTTATCCTGGTGGGAGAGCTGACGGATTCCGAGACCATCAACCTGGTGCTGGCAGCGGCAGAGACCGGACGCCTGGTTATCTCTTCCCTGCATACACCCGATGTCAGCCAGTCCATTGAAAGGGTTATCGATGGTTTCCCGCCCGACCAGAAAGAGCAGATGCGGGTGCAGTTTGCCAATACCCTCATCGGGGTGGTTGCCCAGCGCCTGCTGCCCCGCAAGGACGGGCAGGGCAAGGTGGTCGCGGTGGAGTTCCTGGCGGTGAGCCCTGTGGTGCGCAACCTGATCAGGGACGGTAAAATTGAACAGATCGACAAAATGATGCAGGGCGGAGTCCGCAGCGGTATGCGTAGCATGGACAAGCATATCCAGCAGCTTTTTGAGAAGGGCATGATCAATGAGGAAGAAGCCCTCGACAACGCCACCGACCGCGGGGCTATGTCCCGCTTCCTGAGCAATCGTCCTGAAGCTGCGAAGTCCCACGAAATGTCTGCGGACCACGGAGAGCTTTAGCAGGCGGGAGCAAGAGGTAAGCGCGGGAGAAGCAGAGTGTGCCCTCGGCAGTGGTAAGAAAATAGGGCCGGCGGTATTAGACGTTTTAAGGCAGATGAAACTATTTTAACGTGTGCAGTGGAGGGTATGGGAAACTATGGGATCCAACGGGATAGATAATGGCAGCTTTAAGGGTAAAGTGCGGGTCATCAACCGCACCACCGGCGAAGTAATCCTGCGGGAGGCCGAGCTGGCAGAGTCCTTCTGGAAGCGGCTGGTGGGGCTGCTGCGCAGGAGCTCCCTGGA
>CAZMLU010000135.1:0-3067 GCA_964567295.1 uncultured Desulfovibrionaceae bacterium | reverse complement strand
AAACAAAGACCTGGAAAACAAAAAGCCCGGTGAAAACCTCCGGGCTCAAAAAAACTTAAATAACAACCTGTTTCAGAGAAAAATCCTTTACTTATCATTTACATAAATACTTCTATATCGCTTTCCTTCCTCAGCTCTTCCAGTAAACTCTGGATTTGCTGCCGTTCTTTTTCGTCTTTTAACGTCTGCTCCAGTTGAGGTTTCATCTCTTCGTACTCTTCTTCATTCTCTTCAGCATTAGCCTCCTGGTGTTCTTCGTAGCGTGTCCTGATTTCTTCTTCGGAAACCTCAAGCTCATCCTTATCTACCTTGAGGTTAATATAATGCTGTATAGTTGCATTTTGCTCTATATCTTGCATGAGTTCGTCTTTAGTTAAATCAAATTCCTCTAACTGAGCCAAAAGGGCCTCTTCATCTCCAAATTGCTCCACTATCTCCTGGTACTGCTCCTCTATTTTATCCCGGGGAGCTTCGATTCCCTTTTCTTCTGCGCGCTGTTCCAGGAGCTTCATGCTTATCATTTCTTCTAAAATCTGCATCTGGGCCTGCTCAAGCATTCCTTCCATTTCTGGACTGTCCGGTTCCATACCCTGCGCCCTATAAGATGCTTTGAGATTTTCCAGTTGCGCCTCCAACTCTTCCACCGTTATTTCTTCACCGTCGACGGTAGCAACCACATCATTAGGCATGGACATAGGTGCTCCTGCACCCCCACCGGTTATAAAATCTGCAAACCCCATGGTGGCGCTTAATACCATGCCCCCTGCCAAGATAACCGCTATCACAGCATAGAAATATTTCCTGCGAATAGCCCGTCTGGGCTTTTTCTCTTTTTCTTCTTGACCCATTATAACCCTCTTTTCTAATCAAGACTTTCTAGATACCTGCATCCTTATTATAAAGGATTACCTTCTATAGAAGCAAGGGCTAAGAGCATTTTTTAATGATATTTGCCCTTTTCCAGTTTGCGGAAAAAATCAATCTTAAAAATCATCTCCGAGATCTCTAAAGCCTCTCTAGCCTCCCGGGCCAGATCGTTTTCCTCCTCTACGACTTTTCTGCCGCCGGTTTCTAAGTTGTACAGAGTCTGGGTCGGGGCATAAAAGTAATGCTCTCCTTTAATGTAGGAAGCATCTTTTAGAACCACAAGCCCCTCGGGTGTATTCAGAAGATCCCTTCCCATAACATACTCGCTTTCAACTCCCAAAATATTCGCAACGGTAGGATAAATATCTATCATCCCGGCATGGGATTCGATAACCCTAGCATCTTCTACCCCCGGAAGACGTATAAATAGTGGCACCCTGTGCTCCCTTATCCTGGCCTCGGTACTACTCATATCAGCACCAAAAAACTCATTCTGCGCCTCCCAATGTACTTCATTGTAATTAAAAGCCACGTGGTCGCCATAAATAACCAGGAGGGAATCATCCAGGATCCCTCTTTTCTCCAGCAACTCATAAAACTCCCCTACAGCAGCGTCAGTGTAATGAATGGAACTTATATAATCACCGATAATTGTGTTTTCAAATTCGCCCACATCGATCTCGTCATAATCCTCCAGATAATTAAAAGGATGATGGCTGGTTAACGTTATAATAAAAGAATAGTAGGGCTCCTCCAGTTTTTCCAGCCGATCAGCTGTTTGCCTTAAAAAAGTTTTATCACCCAACAAACCGCCATGCATCTCATCTTGCCTGAAATGCTTGCGGCTAAAATATTTATTAAAACCCAGGTTGGGATAGGCTTCTTCCCTATTGTAAAACTCCCTGCGGAATCCGTGAAAAGCCGCAGCATCACGGTAATTGTTCTCACGTAAAGTATGGGCCAGGGAATTATACTTATTATCCGGGTACCTCATATAAATACTCTCATTGGAAAGGGGATAAAGAGAAAGATTAACCAGGGCTTCGGCGTCAGCAGTAGCCATATCAACCTGATCAAAACAATTATTAAAATAGATACTCTCCCTTTTGATCCTGTTTAAATGGGGCGTTATCTCCTGACCGTTAATGGTTTTATCAATAACTATTTCCTGGAGAGCTTCAACCTGAAGCACAATCAAATTTTTACCTCGGGCCCTGCCAAAGAAGGAACGCATACTGTGCTCTTCGACCCCGCGATTGTCCTCGAACCACTCCTTTACAAAACGCACATCTTCTTCGAAAACGTCCGAATCCCCGGGCTGCATGTATGCGGATGCTTCACGTAAATAGAAAAGTAGAAGACCGCTTTCACGCAGATTAACATTCTCCTGGTAGTGCTCCGAAGCGCCCATGTTTAAAGAAAGAGCAAACACCAGAAAACTAAGGGCAAAAACTTTAAATGATTTAACCAGTCGGGGAAAGAAGTTTAACCCTTCTTCCCGGCCCGGCTCTTTAGAAAGAAACAGTTTCAGGATAGGCAAATCAATTGCCCAAAGCAATTCCCGTACCCGAAAAATCGACAAAACGGCTTTGCTCATAGAAAGTCCTTCAGGGGAATGCAAAATAGTTGCCGGCGTCAAAAAGCCGTGGAAAAAAAGATAATAGGTGCGCACTACTACAATTGACAGGGAAATGAGAAAAGCAAGAGCGAAACCATAATTAAGCAGTGCCCTTTTGCTTTTGAAAAGAAGGCCCGGCGCAAAGAGCATACCAAGAATGCTGGCATTTGAAAATAACAAGGCCGGTATGGTTTTTATCTCCCATTCCCAACCCATCACTGGGGTCTCCACAAGCAATGAGTAGAGAAATAATTTAACCAGGGAAAAAAGCCCTAATAATATATAAACCTTCTCCGCACTGATAGAGTTGTCCCTTATGAATTTTTTGAGACCGGAAGTATTCATGTTTTCTCGTTCTCGCTTTTATAGTTTTGGTTACAAATAAGTATATATTTTTCTGATATTATAACATAATTGCTTGATAGATGCACCGCTGAATCAACCTTATGGCCATTAATAGTTTTGGCGAGGAAAAGGGAACGTAATATGGTCAAAGGCTCGCACAAAGAAAGGAACCGGTTAGCCACGACCCGACTTTTACAGTTTAAAATGGCGAAAGCCCCAGCTATGTAGAAAGCACGG
>CAZMLU010000134.1:0-3072 GCA_964567295.1 uncultured Desulfovibrionaceae bacterium | reverse complement strand
AAAATCATTACTTAGACAAGATGAAGCTTTGTTTTACCACTGGATGGATGCAACTGGTAGGGATTTATTTTATGGATATTTTTTAGAAATTAATGATTTTTGTTCAACCATATTGGGCTCGCCAAGCAGTCCTTTGTTGAGGTTGTTATTTGTATGGTTTATAATAAGAAATAGGTGGTAGATATGAAAGAAGAAACAGCCGGCAAGATCCTGCAGGCAGTTGGACTAAATGAAACAACGGGTAGAATTGGGTTGCTTAATGTCCTCTTGGAAGCAAAAAACCCTTTAACCCAACAGGAGATAGCTATGAAGCTGTCAAATGTAGTTGTACTAAATCATGTTAGCATTTATCGTTCTTTGGAAGCTTTTTTAAAGGCAGGAATTATCCACAAAGTAGAGAGTGGAGATAGAGTATGGAGATTTGCACTATGCGGATGTGACAATCGAGGGCATTGTCATCCTCATTTCATTTGTAGGGTTTGTGGGAAGGCCGAGTGTCTTGATGGGGTTGGGATGCCACATTTGCCTCTCGTAAAAAGTGGTTATTATATTGAAGAAAAAGAGTTTTATCTTAAAGGTTTATGTGCTGATTGTTCGCCGAAGACCCAAGAGAATTGAAGTGAAAAGTTTTTTGATGAGGAAAGGTTATTGATAAATTTGAGTTTGCCTTTATAATAGATATAAAGAATATTTGAAAATTTGTTTATAAGGGGTGAAGGCAATCCCCATAATATCGCATAAACTTTCTTTTAGAATACAGGAAATGCTGACTTTGATTACAACAATAGAAACAAAAAAAATTGCCGCGATTTTCCTGATATTTGCTGTAATCTTTATACCTTTAAGCTCAGTTATCGGGAAAACTGCCGAGAATGATAAGGATTCAGAAGAAAGACAAAAAACATCTCAACAGGAGCTTATTTTTACCATCCTTCATACAAATGATGAACATTCGGCACTAATTACACCCTCTTATTATTTAGAGGGCTACCAAGAGCAAGATATATCTCTTGGGGGTGCAGCACGGCTTGCTACTGCAGTTTCAGAGATTAGTGAGGAAAAGGAAAAAGAGGGCGAACCAGTGCTGCTACTCCAAGCAGGAGATTTCTTGGGAGGGTCTCCTTTTGGATGGCTGGCTCTTCATGGGCTTGCTCCCGAACTTAGCCTGATGCAGGAAATTGGCTATGATGTAATAACACTGGGCAATCATGAGTTTGATTATGGTTCAGATGTGTTGGCACTTTATTTGATGACGGCAGGTTATCCGGAGGCACATGATAATACAGCCATCGTAGCATCTAACACTGTAATTCCTCCCGGGCATATTCTAGAAGAAACGGGGATAAAAGAAATACACCTTGTTGAACTGGAGAACGGCCTAAAGGTTGGTTTTTTTGGGGTTGTGGGAAGAGGCGCTCGCAGGTTTATACGCGAAGCTGGCCCTGTAAGTTTTTCAAATCACCGGGCAGCATCCCGGAAGTCAGTAGAAGAGTTGCATGACCAGGGAGCAGATATTGTTGTGGCGATAACTCACTCAGGAGTAAGAGAAGATCGCGAACTGGCCAGGGAAGTTCCTGGAATCGATATTATTGTGGGCGGACATTCTCACACAATTCTTGACGAACCGATCGAAGAACAAAACACTCTAATTGTCCAGGCAGGTTCTCACCTTAGCCATTTAGGTCAACTGGAGCTGGGTTATAATTCATCCACAGGTGAACTGCACACTCGCAACCTTGAAACTGATACTCCCTACGTGGTGCCTATTGACAGCTCTTTTTTAAGAAATCCTGTAATTGAAGATACTGTTTCATATTACATCGGTGAGTTGGAATACTTGGTCGACCGTCTGACCGATGGTAATTTTAAGTATATCATGGAGCCAGTAACCTATACGGAATTTCCCCTTACCAACACTGCTCCTCTTCAGGAAACTACTCTTGGAAATTATGTGACCGATGCCATGAGAATTGTGGTTCAAGAAGAATTAGACGAGAAAGTGGACTTTGCTTTCCAGACCAGCGGGCAAATTCGTGGAGTGTTGCTGCCAAACGAGATAGAGGGTTTGGGGGGTGGAGCCATCTCTTTTTATGAAATGGCCAGTCTTACAGGTATGGGAAGGGGTTATGATGAAAGGCCCGGTTATCCTTTGACCAAGGCTTATTTTACAGAAGGGGAGATAAGCCGAATTCTAGAATATACCAATTATCTTTCAAGTTTCATGGGTGGTGCTTATTTTCTACAGGTGTCCGGGTTGCGTTATGAATATAACCCTTCCATGGCATCCCTCTTTCGTGTTCCCATTCTAAACTTACCGGTTCCTACATTACAAGGTGTGCAAGGTGTGGAAAAATTTGGAGAAGAAGGGGTGCAGCTGCCACAAGACCAAAAATATGTTTCTTTGAAACAGGATGGGCAAGCTCTTTATAGTGTGGTTGCCGGGTACCACCTTATGGAAGCATTGATATTTACCGGGGAGTATTTGCCTGCGCGCTTAGGTGTTGTGCCTAAATCGAAATATGGCATACCATATAGAAGGACAGAGGATACTATCGTTAAGGTGGATGAAGAGGAACTAAAGGTTTGGGAAGCAGTAGTTAAGTATGCAATGCACCATGAAACTATCCGTGAAGATGACCCCTGGATCCCTGAGTACTATGCTTCAAAATCAGGAAGGATAAATCAATACGGCACCACCTCTTTTTATCTCTGGTTTGCTCTTTTTGCCGTAAGCGTTTTTGTGGTGCTGGTTGTGTTTAATCCCGTAAAATTGATTCGTCGTATAAAAAACGAAAAGTAAGTTTAACTTATTTTTTCAATCGTAAAAAAATCTAAAAAGAGTTTGGCAATACATTTAAAGTACGGAAGATAATATTGTTTTGTTTCAGCGTTGAAAAAAGCTAAGGAATATATCAGGAGATGGGTATAAAGAAACACTGTTGTGGTGACTGGACAAAGTAAGTGTAACTTTGGCAGAGAAAATGCAATGAAGTTGCGGTTAGTTATATCAAAAAGGTATTCATTTAAAGAGAGATAGCGTAAAATCGTCATAAGAACATGTCAACCAAGGGG
>CAZMLU010000133.1:0-3075 GCA_964567295.1 uncultured Desulfovibrionaceae bacterium | reverse complement strand
AGAAAAAGTTCCAGTTGATCCATCCCTATCATAAACTCCATCCTCATCCTCATTTTCATTGGTAAAAGATACGGGCACTTCCCACTCATCGTGTACCTTTCCAGATTTTATTCTTCCCTCGTGACCCGAATGCATCCAATTTGCCGTATCTCCATCTATTCCGGTATAAAACTCAAAATCGCGCTCTATTTTTTCTTTCACATCCCTAAAATTACCCGTCGATATGATTGTGCCGTCACCATACCCTTCATCAAAACCATCCCACTCCACTTCAACAACTATATCGTTTTCATCATATTCACCGTTATATTTTCCGAAATTTAGCTCCCACACTAAAGAATTATTGGTATCATCATCCAGCGAACCGTGAAGGTAAAAATCATCTTCATTATTCACTAAAAGAGTTTCGGTGCTTTCGGTTAATACATTTTCCGTCACACCCATGCCCGACCTGGCCAGGTAATGTGCCTTCGCCTTATCCTCCTGGTGGCTCACCTGTTTTGTCTCAGCAACACCAAAATGCCAGAAAGCTGTGCTCAACAGCACAAGGGCAAACATAATGACAAGTACCAGCGGCAAAGCATAGCCCTGTTCGTTTTTCAAAATCATAGTCAATGCCTCCAAACTACATTTCGCCTACGCCTTTTAAACAAAAAAACCAGGCAAGACCTGTATCTTCAAATTTGCTGCAGCATTTACCTGGCTCAAACATCAACACGATTAGACTGAGCTTTCCAGAGCAAAGGTATATCATGCAACTAAACATTTAAATAGAAATCCCGCACAAGTACCTCAACTACTAATAATTGTTTTTTACTGCGTACCTTGCTACTTAAAGTATATCATATTTTTCCTTCAATTACAAACATTCCACCGGAAACCTGGTATTTACAGCTCCCCTTAGAAGGGCTACCCCAGTTATCATTCCCTTGAAAGTAGCCGTAGTGAAACTCGCCGATATACGTGACCCCGTAAGCGGACTCCCAGGCGCCCTCTCCGTGGAAGGTAGATCCCCTAAGCTCTCCGGTGTAGGTGCCCCCTATAAAAGCATCAAATAGAGTGCCAAGCAAGCTAATAAAGCCCAAAAAAGGATGTAAATAGAATGCAAGCGCCACAATAGGAGGTACAACAGCTCGCCTAAAGAATAGTATTCCAATAGCAATTTTTACTTTGAAACTATATGGCTGAGATCAGGTTTATCCGCATATACCAAAAACAACGAAGCAAAGTTTATTTTATTGCTGGCTGGACTATACTGAACAAATAATCCAGGTACTCTAGACTCCCTAACTGATTCAAATCTGACATTACTATAAGCCAATATCCCAATTTTAATTTCGGGAGCTAAGGGCTTTGATTATGACTAAAACCATTTCATTTTGAAGGCCTTCCTGGTAAGCTCCAGTTAAAATCTTTTCTACCTCCAATTTTCTAAGCTGATTCTTCTCTCAACTTCTCATACGTCTCTGTCATCATATGCTCCATCAAGGCACCCCTAAATTCTTCATCGTCCAGTATTCGTGTAAAGAACTGCTCGTTATTGCCCATCCTGTCCACAACTTTATCCATAAAAGCTTTAGAAAAAGCGTATTTAAAGTCATCGATGGTATTTGTTTTGGCTTTTTGCACCAAATCTTCATCCTGGGCAAAGTCTTCTTTGATTTGCTCCACAGAAAGCATATCTGATTTTGTAAATTCGGTGCCAAATTTTTCGTTTAAGCGCTCGATAATGGAAGATAGCTCTTCTTTTTCGTCTTCTTTTTTCCCGGAGCCCGGATATTTTGACGGTGGAAGGGGTGTGTAATCTGCTCCTGGATCAAGGGCTAGACTGCCTTCAAATATTTTCTTGTTTGTGTAATACTCCAGGGCCACTTCGTCCGCCAAATCAACTTTTTCGCTTATCCCTTTGGGCAGCTTTTTAACCATAAAAGACAAGTAAATATACAGCTTGTGCAGCTCTACATCCGTGAAGGGGGTAATCTGGATCACAAAGGAATATAGTCTTAAATATTTCCTTGCTTTGCTGCTGAAGTCCTCGCTGCTTTCTTCTTCTAACAATTTAAAGCGTTCAATTGCCTTATCGATAATGCTGTTTAACGCAGCCTTATCAGTTGAGGACTTTTTCTTTTTGTAGAAAGTATTGATAAATTGCTCTACCTCTTCTTTGTGGTAGACCCCAAAGGCATTTAGTTCGGTTTCCAGGTCATACAGGATATTGGGATCAGTAACTTCTTCAACAATAGTGGTTTCATAGTAGGGCTTAAATGCCTCCTGGATATCCTCGGCTTTATTGACGAAATCAAGGATGAATGTGTCGTCTTTACCAGGGTGGGTTCTGTTTAGCCGTGAGAGTGTCTGTACGGCTTTCAGGCCGGTTAATATCTTATCCACGAACATAGTGTGGAGTAAGGGTTGATCGTAGCCTGTCTGGTATTTTTCCGCAACGATAAGGACCTGGTATTCGTCGGTGTCAAATCTCTCGGCTGTTTCCGATTCTTTTATTTTATTCATGTCTGGTTCTGTATATGGTATGTCACCGTCTTTTACTGTCCCCGAAAAAGCAACCAGGGTTTTTAAGTCTTTGTAGCCTTTCTCTTTGATATATTTATCAAAGGCTATTTTGTACCTTACCGCATGCAACCTGGAACTGGTTACCACCATCGCCTTTGCCCTGCCACCGATTTTAGACATGGTAATGTTGCGGAAATGTTCAACCATGATCTCGGTTTTTTGGGCAATGCTGTGAGGATGAAGGCTTACAAAACGAGTAAGGGCTTTGGAGGCTTTTGCCCGTTCAAAAGCCGGGTCGCCTTCGATCTTTTTGCCGATCTTGAAGTAGGTTTCATAGGTTACATAGTTTTGCAAAACATCTAAAATGAATCCTTCTTCAATAGCCTGTCTCATGGAATATAAATGAAATGGCCGGGGAAGCCCGTCAACGCCAGGGGTTCCGAAAGTCTCCAGGGTTTTTGCTTTTGGAGTAGCTGTAAAAGCAAAAAAGCTAATGTTAGGCTGAATGCCTCGCTTTCTGATTTCTTCTAAGATTTCTTCTTCCGGATCATGTGCCTTGTCTTC
>CAZMLU010000132.1:0-3075 GCA_964567295.1 uncultured Desulfovibrionaceae bacterium | reverse complement strand
TATGCCAGGTTCCCAACAAAGATGCAGAAAGGGTGCTGGATAGCCTGGTTGAGGCTGTCCGTGAAGATGATAAGGCGGTTTAAGAAAAACCCGAAAGCATTGAAGTAAGAATATTTTTTTGTGCAGGACATTTCAAGCTGCAAGGCGAAGCTTGTTTTATAATGAAAAATTACATAATTGAGAAAATGTTGAACTTAACCTTATGGGAAATGGTCGAGGTTTTTGATGACCACCTATGACTATAGGGCCAAGAACCGGGAAGGGACCACCAGGGAAGGGGTTATCGAGGCAGAAGGACTGCGCGAAGCAGTACAAAAATTGCAGGATCAGGACCTGGTAATTATTAAGATTAAGGAAAAGAATGCCCTCCCGGAAGCGGGGAGTAAAAAGGGATCCTGGAGAGAGAAGTTGGCAGTTGTCCTGCATACTCCCTTAAAAGTGCCTTTTATAAAGGCGAAGCTTGGAAACAGGGATCTGCGCAATCTATCTTTTCACCTCAGGTCAATTATCAATGCTGGCATGCCTCTGCTTATGGGGCTGCATCTACTGGAAAAGGAGGCGGAGAATACCCTCCTGCAAAAGAAAATTGCAGGTGCAGCACGATCGGTGGAGAATGGCCATTCCCTGGCTCATTCTTTTGGTTCCCAGGAAGGTTATTTCCCACCCTTTTTTGTAAATATGATAGAAGCGGGAGAGAGCGGTGGAGCCCTGGAGGAGGTTACCGAAAGGCTTGCCCTGCACTATGAAAAACAGCACGATCTGCAGCAAAAGGTGCGGGAAGCAACTGCCTATCCCAAGTTTATCCTGGTGATCATTATGGCTGTCTCCATTTTTCTACTGGCCGTGGTATTGCCTGGTTTTACAGGTATTTTTAATAGTACGGGAGTGGAGCTGCCCCTGTTGACCAGGATTTTTATCACAACGGGGAATTTTTGTGCTTCCTACTGGCAGGTGCTTGCTGTACTGGCTGCAGCTTTTTTTCTTTGCTGCCGTTTTTGGGCAGGCACAAAGAGGGGGAAAGATTACCTGGATAATACCAAGCTCATCTTTCCCGTGGTGGGAAATGTTTACCGCAAAGTTATTTGCGCCCGCTTCTGCCGCACTCTCAGCACCATGTTGGGCTGCGGGGTAAATATAATTTCCAGCTTGGAATTGAGCGGCAAAACAGTAGATAACAGTGTATTTCGCCGAAATATCGAAGGGGCAGCCATGGGGATCGCAAGAGGGCAGACTCTTCTGGAAACCCTGTCGAAGAGCGGGCTTTTCCCTCCCCTGGTTTTAGGCATGGTAAGTGTCGGCGAACAGACCGGCAATTTACAGGAAATGATAGGTAAAACCGCCGATTTTTTCGAAGCAGAAGTAGACTACGCCATGGGGAGGCTGGGCTCCATCCTGGAGCCATTTTTAATTGTTTCCCTGGCCCTGGTTGTAGGGACTATAGTGCTCTCCATCATGCTGCCCCTGTTTCAGGTCTTCAGCACCATATAGTTTTCATGAACAGCTTGAAAGAAAGGGGTGCTGGCTACGAGCAGTATTTTCCATGAAAAGGGTTTTACGTTAATCGAGTTGGCTGTCACGATAGCTGTTTTGGGGATTATTATTGTTTCCATGCTGGCCTTATTGACCAGTGGCTATACAGGTTCTTACCGGTCGGGCGCCAGGAGCCAGGCGGTAGGGTTAGCCCAGGAAAAGATGGAGGAGCTCAGGTCTCATTCTCACGAAGATCTTATAGAAATAGCTGCAAACTTACAGGAAGGTTTTTCCTGTCCCGGAACTGTTTTTGCAGAGCAGGAGCAAGTGGAAGGATTTGAAAATTTCAGGCGCTGGTATTCTATCTCCTGCTGCACGGTGGATATGCAAGGAAAAGAAATCGAAGGTATCGAGATAGAGGTGATGGTATCCTGTGAAGCTTCCGGCAGCACTCATTCCTTTTTTGCTTTCATCGTTTCCAGAAATTATTAAACGGCCTTTTTACCGTTGTAGCAATAAAGGTTTCACCCTACTGGAGTTAGTGCTGGTTTGTACCATTTTGGGGTTTACCATGGCGGCTATCTTTCCCCTGTATTCTTTCGGGGTGCGGGCGTTTGCGGTCGGTGTTGAAAGAACAGACCTGCAGCAAAACGTGCGAGTCGGGGCGGATTATTGTACCAGGGAACTGCACTTTGCCGAAGATGTCCAAGTGCTTAATGGCGGAACCAGGGTCAAGTACAGCAAACTCCATGATAATAATAGTTATCTACTGCATAGGAAAGGCAAAGAGCTCGTCGTCTTCATCAATAATGTCGAAAACAAAGTGGCCTACAATATTCGCTCCTTTGTTACGGAGCTTGACCGGGAGAAAAAGCTTCTCCGTTTTACAATCATCGGAGAGGATGGAGAAGAAGGCTTCGAAATACGCTCAGCGGTTTCTTTGAAAAACTTGTAACCAGATATGGCCAGGTGGGAAGGAGGCAGCAATGCTCGTCTTTGTAATCGTTTTATCTTCCTTGTTGCTTTTACTCGGTTCTTTTTTGGTGAACCTGAGTGTTACGGAATCGCTGATTGCTTCTAACCAGGAAAGGGGTCTCCAGGCTCTTTACCTGGCAGAGTCCGGGGTAGAAGCAACCCTGGGAGTTCTCCTGGAAAATGACCCCTCTTTCAGGGGGAATATGGGCGGGGCGCTGGGAGAAGGGCATTTTGAAACGGAAACGAGCGGGTATACTGACGGAAGGGGGAGCAGGTGGGTGCGGATAACCTCCCTTGGAGATTCTGATAATATTAGCAGGGAGGTTATATTCGAATTCCAAGCAGTGCCGGGCACTCCTCCTGAGTCCGTAGATGGGGTTTTAATGGGCTGGGTGGAAGAGGAATGCGGCGAAATCAAGGACGGCCTTCAGGATAGTTCTGCAGAAGCGGTTAAAATATTTACCATGGCACCGGGAAACGGCGCCTGGATGTCAGAGGAGAGCAGCTCCTCATTTGCCGCCCCAAGCTTCTACTTTGAAGGCGATCCCGCCCTGGAACAATTTGGCGCCCTGGTTCTTTCTGCCGGGATAGTTGTAATGCGCGGGGAGGTGGTGCTGGGGGAAAACGCTG
>CAZMLU010000131.1:0-3241 GCA_964567295.1 uncultured Desulfovibrionaceae bacterium | reverse complement strand
TGCTTGCTTTTACAGTGTGGTTGCAGGTATTAATAAACCCCAATTTAGCCCCCAGTTCAACTCTTTCTCCAGTAAAGGAGCGATTAGAATCGCTGAAACACGTTTGGCCCGTCCCTTTGATTTTTTTGGCCACAATGGGAGGTATTTATCTGGGTGTTTTTACACCCACTGAGGGCGGAGCTATGGGAGCTTTTTTGGCGCTGGTGTTTTGTCTCCTTTACAGGAGGTTAAGTAAAAGCGCATTTTTTACCTCTATCAAGGAAACCTGTGAAATTGTAGCTATGCTCATGGTTATTATAATCGGTGGAATAATATTCGGGCATTTTTTATCTATCAGCCGCATACCAATGTTTATGAGAGAGTTTATGCTTGACTATCCACCTTTATTATTGATAGTGGCCATTTTTGCCTGTTACTTTGTGGCAGGGTTTTTTATGGATGAACTTGCCACTCTCATTATTTTTACCAGCTTATTCTATCCACTCGTTATCGCAGCCGGGTATGATGGTATATGGTACGGAATCGTATCAATATTAATGATACTTATTGGTTTTCTCACTCCGCCGGTTGGAGTTGTATGTCTTGTAGCAGCCGGGATAACAAAAATTAAAGTGGAAACGGTATTCCGTGGTGTTATTCCTTTTTGGATTGCTTTAATTGTAGCTACTTTTATCGTGATCTTATTTCCTGAAGTGGCCACCTATTTACCTGGCCTGATGCGCTAAATTATGAGTGTAACATTATTGGTCCGCTCTTGTTTTGTTAGCAAGTTGCTTAATTTATGATTAGTGCAAGGGAATACTTTGTGCAAGGAAATACATAGAAAGAAAAAAATGGTAGTTTTGTTTCAACTTCAAATCACTCGTCAAGGAGATTGAAGAAGATGCCCGAGCGTTTTATTACGCTATTTGTTAATGGAGAGCAGTATAACCTTGAGGTTGGAGAAAGGCCGTGGATGGTTAGGCCTTCCCATGCCCTTGCTTATACGCTGAGGGAGAATTTGGAACTTACCGGGACAAAAGTAGGCTGTAATAAAGGAGAATGCGGATCCTGCACGGTATTGATTGAAGGAAAACCCGTCCTTTCCTGCCTGACCTTGGCTGTAGAGTGTGATCAAAAAAAGATTATAACAATAGAAGGTTTGGAAGACTCGCAGACCGGGGAACTTGATCCCCTGCAGCAGGCTTTTGCGCAAAGTGGAGCTTTTCAATGCGGGTTTTGCACACCGGGTATGATTTTAAGCGTTAAAGCTCTGTTGGATGTAAATGCTGCACCTGTTGAAGAGGATATTAAGGAGGCACTTTCAGGCCATTACTGCAGGTGCATCAGCCATTATCATGTTTTGGATGCGGTTAACAGGGCTTTGAAAAAGGCAGGTGAGTAGCGTGCAGGATGAAGTACAGAAAGAATTAAAGTTTGTAGGAAAAAAAATCCCGAGGAAAGATGCCGGGGATATTGTTCGCGGTAAAGCAAATTATATCGACGATATAAAACTGTCCGGAATGCTTCACGGCAGGGTATTGAGGAGTCCTTATTCCCATGCTTTGATTGAGATGATAGATGTCAGTCGGGCGGAGGCATTAGAGGGAGTGAAAGCGGTCCTCACCTATAAAAATGTTCCAAATTGGAAGGGGGGTCTTCCTCCCCATGTAGATGTTCTTGATAGAAAAGTGCGTTTTGTGGGCGACGCTGTTGCTCTTATTGCTGCTGAGAGAGAAGAAATTGCTGAAGAAGCACTGGAACTGATCGATGTTCATTATAAAATTCTGCCGGCTGTATATGATACAGAAGAGGCCATGAAGGAACAGGCCCCCCAATTATATAGCGAGTTTCCTGGTAACGTTTTCCCCCTTGCCTGTCCATGGATGGGCCCTGATTCTCTTCAGGAAGTTGTTATAGGGGATGTGGAAGAAGGATTTGCCAAATCCGACTATGTTGTTGAAGGGACCTGTGCGTATGATAATATTCCTAACCCACTCCCGATTGAACCACCTGGAGTAATAGCTAATTGGGAAGGTCCTGAGGATCTTACCGTATGGTCTTCCACACAGAGCCCTTATTTTCTTAAGGTCATTCTGCACTATGCTATGGGAAGGATCAACGTCCGTTCTATTGCATCACACTGCGGTGGAAGTTTTGGCACGAAAGTTGCCCCCTGGCAGTTGGCATTTTATGCAGCAGCCCTTGCAAAAGTAGCTCGCAGGCCTGTTAGAATAAGCTATTCCAAGGAAGAGCATTTTGCTGCTTATACGCTGCGGTTGGGATCACGTTTTTCGGGCAAAGTAGGTATTAAAAAAGACGGAACGATCATGGCCGTAGCAGGTGACTGGTTAATTAACGCCGGTTATTGTTCTGATGCTGCCCAGGGCATGGTTGCAGTTGGTTGCGGAGAAGTGCAGTTAATGGTCAGAAGCCCTAACTGGGATATCAAGCCCAAGTTGGTATGTACAAACCGTAATGCCTCCAAAATGGTAAGAGGCTACGGGGGCCAAGAATTGGAGGCAGCTTTTATTCCTGTCCTGACCATGGCTCTGGAGAAAGCGGATATAGATCCCTTCGATTTTTTTAAGCAGAACTATGTAAAACCTGGCGATGGTTATTACTGGCGTGACGGCAACTGGTGGGTATGCAGAGGTATCAACTATGAAAAGGCCATGCAAAAAGGGGCTAAAGCTTTCGGTTGGAAGCAAAAATGGAAGGGCTGGCTTCAGCCTACGAGTACCGACGGTAACATTAGAACAGGTGTCGGTGTCGGTGTGCACGGTAATGCCGATGTAGGGGAGGATGTTTCTGAAGCCTATGTACGCCTGGATCCGGATGGTACTGTGTTGATCTATTCCTGCCTCTCCGAGCACGGAACGGGTCAGAGAAGCAGTGTCTGCAAGATGGTGGCGGAAATATTAAAAGTACCCTTTGAGCGAGTTTCTCTGACACCGCCTGATTCCGAGGTGAACCCCTATGAATTCGGACCTGTCGGTTCCAGGGGTACTTATGCTATCGGAGCTGCTATAATACGTGCTGCAGAAGATGCACGGCAACAACTGCTTGCTTTGTCAGCACCATATTTTGATTCAACCCCTGAGGATTTAGACACGGAAGACGGGTTTATCTTTCTTAAAGGCGAGGAAGGGAAAAAGGTTTCGTGGAAGCGAGGGGTTGGATTTGATCGAACCTGCCTGGGTTACGGACGTTTTGAACCAGATTTTTCGGTACCCAATTTTGCAATGGTCTTTGTGGAAGT
>CAZMLU010000130.1:0-3250 GCA_964567295.1 uncultured Desulfovibrionaceae bacterium | reverse complement strand
GGGCGCCGGTTACCTTTTCATCATTAGCGGCTACTTTCTCGTCCAGCTCCAGGTGAGTCATCACCCGCTCGTCTTTGCCGTAAAGGTATTCGGTGGGGGTGTATACATCGGCACCTATAGCAATAATGGTCGCGCCGTGTTTTACCTCCGTGATACGGTCCTTCGACTGCACCGTGGATTCGAAATTGCCAATATACCCGGTGCTTTCAGTAACGGTCGCATCGGTATAGACATGCACCAGAGGATGCCTATAAACCTTTCTTATCAGCTCGCGCAGGTATTCCTGGACATCCAGGCCTTCCAGGGTGTGTTGAATCCTCCTTGCCGTTCCTCCCAGTTCGCTTTCTTTCTCCACCAGGTAGACATCATGCCCCTGCTCCGCTATGGACAGCGCCGAGGTCATGCCGGCAATACCTCCGCCTAATATTAAGGCTGTCTTGGTTACCGGCAGGTCGATCTCCTGCAGCGGCTCCAGGTGGCAGGCCCTGGCCACGGACATGCGAGTAATATCTCTGGCCTTCTCTGTAGCCTTTTCCTTCTCTTTGGGATGGACCCAGGAGCAGTGTTCCCTGATATTAGCCATTTCGCAGTAATAAGGATTCAGTCCCGCCTCCCGCAGGGTATCCCTGAATAGCATCTCCAGGGTCCGAGGAGAGCAGGCAGCAATAACGACCCGGTTTAACCCTTGTTCTTCGATCTTATCTGTTATCTCTTGTGCGCTATTCGTAGCACATGAAAAAAGCTGTTCCTGTGCATAGACAACATTGGGTAGGCTCAAGCAATATTCCACTGTGTCAGGAACATCCACAATCCTGCCGATATTGGCCCCGCAGTGGCACACAAAAACCCCGATCCTGGGCTCTTCTGCCGCCACATCCTTCTCCGGTGGATATTTCCGCTCAATGGAGAGATCACCGCGCCGGTAGTCCAAAATTTCTCCGCACTGGGAGCCGGCGCCACTGGCTGTTACGACAGATTCGGGAATGTCTACAGGACCCTGGAAAGCGCCGCTGATAAACAGGCCCGGGCGGGTGGTCTCCATGGCGTTCACGGGATTGGTTTTACAGAACCCGTGCTCGTTAAGCTCAATGCCAAATTTCTCGGCCATCTCCAGCGCATGAGGCGGAGGGGTCAGCCCAACAGAGAGAACTACCAGGTCAAATTCTTCGTCCTTTATGCCTTCATCGTTAGTAGCGTAGCGAATGGTAACCTTTTTGGTCTCCGGGTCTTCTTTTACCACGGAGACATAGCTCCTGATAAACTCCACCCCGGGCAGGTTCTCGGCCCTCTGGAAGAATCTTTCGAAGTCCTTGCCATAGGAACGGATATCGTTGTGGAATACGGTGCACTGCGCATCTGCGTCATGTTCCTTGGTCAAGATCACCTGTTTCTGGGTATAGGTGCAGCAGACCGAGGAACAGTAGCTGTTAGCGCCCGGAGGGTTCACCTGCCGGGAGCCGACACACTGGATCCAGGCCACCTTGTGGGGATGCTGCAGATCCGAAGGACGCAACACTTGGCCTTCGTAGGGACCTGTGGCATCCGTAAGCCTCTCATAATCCATACTGGTGACCACGTTCGTGTATTTTCCGTAACCAAAATCCTCCCGCAGCCCGGGATCAAACTCGTCATAGCCAGGCGCCAGAATTACCGCTCCCACGTTTATCTCGACCTTTTCATCCGTCTGAGAAAAATCGATGGCTTCGTTCTGACATACCGCTTCACAGATGCGACATTTCTTTTCCTTCAAATAGAGGCAGCTCTCGTCCACATAGGCTATGAGAGGGACCGCCTGGGAATAGTAAATATGGATTGCTTTATTGTTCGATATATCCTGGTTAAACTCATCCGGATATTCTACCGGGCAATACTCCATGCAGGTATTACAACCCGTGCACTTGTCTTCTATCACATAGCGGGGCTTTCTCCGCAGCATTACGCTGAAATTACCGGAGTACCCCTCCACGCTGTCAACTTCCGTATAGGAATAGACTTCTATATTTGTATGCCGGTCGACCTCGACCAGTTTGGGTGAGAGTATTCACATAGAACAGTCGTTGGTGGGAAAGGTCTTGTCCAGCTGAGCCATATGACCACCCAGGCCAGGCGCTCTGTCGACCAGGTAAACCTTAAAGCCAACTGCGGCCAGGTCCAGGGATGCCTGGATGCCGCTGACCCCACCGCCGACAACCATAACGTCCCCAAAGTTGCCTCCGGTAAGTCTTTCAAGAAGCGGTCCTCCGATTCTTTCCAGTTCTTTCTCCATTTGTTCTTTTTCCACTTTCTATCACCTCATCAGGTTTTATATATCAACATGACACGGCTCGACCGGAAAAACCCTCATATTCCCATATTATGCGGAGCGACCAAGCCGTTCCGGATGAGAATAAACCATAAGACTTCTTCCGCGCACATGTCCTACCAGGGTAATTCCCAGATCCCAGGCAAGGGAAACAGCTCTATCCGTAGGTGAATGTCTTGAAACGACAACCGGGGTCTGCATACTGGCCACTTTGAGCAGCATCTCTGAAGAGATGCGACCGGTAGTCAGCAGCAAGGAATCCCTGGTGGATATTTCCCGCAGTAAACATTCCCCCTGAATCTTGTCCAGGGTATTGTGGCGCCCTATATCTTCTGCTACTACCAGCATCTCCCTGGCATCGGAAAGTGCTGAAGTATGCACACCGCCACTGAGAGGGTACAACTCCATTTTGGCTTGAAACTGCTTCATCAGGGCCAATACTTCGGTCGGGGCAATTACAAGAGAGGACTCGACTTCCTGCCCCTTTGTATCGAAAATTGTACCACCTCCGCACCCGGAGGTTATAGTGCGCTTTGTCGGCATTGAAAATTCGGAGCTACTCAGCCTCACATCTGCCAGCGGGTCATCATCGCAGACCCGCATCATCATAACATCGCCAACACCTGAAATTATTCCCGCTGCATACAGGAAGCCGAAAACAAGGTACTTAAGTTCGATTGGAGTGCAGAGTATGGTGGCCAGCTCTTGTTGATTTACCGAGATGGTAAGATCCATTTCCTTGGGCAGATTGACCTTTTTCTCAACCCACCCTTTATCGGAAAAGCGGTGGCCAACCAGACCAGCTGCCACAGCTTTCAATTCCGAGCTGCTACTCTCTTCTTCCTGCATCTAATATCCTCCCTGTTCTCTAAATCACTTCCGAGAGAATCTCAGTAATATCCTTCACCTGGATGGTTTCTTCATAACCCAGTCCGGAGCGGGCCTCCT
>CAZMLU010000129.1:0-3256 GCA_964567295.1 uncultured Desulfovibrionaceae bacterium | reverse complement strand
TCTCAGGCGAAAAATTCGCGGCAAAGAAGGCGAATACCAGTATTATGCATACGTTTTGGAAGCCGTTTTGCTCTTTACTAACGGGATGGTTCTACCCCTTATGAGTGAATTCTTGGAGAACAGCCCGGAGCTGGAGGTAATCGAAAATGACGATAAATGGAAGCAGGACTGCGAACTAAAAGCATTCTACCGGTTGGCCAAACGGCTGAAGAAAGCATTTCCGAAACTGCCGCTTACCCTGCTTTTAGACGGGCTGTATGCCAACGGCCCCGTTATGAAAGTTTGTTTTAAGAACAAGTGGGACTTTATGATCGTTCTAAAAGACGGCTCTCTTCCCTGTGTTTGGCAGGAAGTCAAAGGATTGATGTCTCTGGATACCGAAGGAGAACACTGCCATGAGCGCACGTGGCAGGGCCGGCGGCATAGCGAATACATCTTAGCAACGCTGGGCCACACTACCCGTTTGCCCTTTTGGAGAAAACCACCATGTTAAAATGTGTAAAAGCGATTTACAAACCGGTAGGTTTAGGAAAAACAAATGCTAATTGCCGAAGAAACCCCAATTCCGTACCGCAATGAATTATTAATTAATTTCATGCGTCAGCTCTGGCTCTCTATATAAAATATTGACAATATGTATTTTTATAGATATAATATACATATATACGCATGAGCATATATAAAAAACTAAAGGAAGATATCAATGAATTTCTTCCAGACGGGTAGGTGTATGAAATGGGAGGGATATCAGAGTTTTTCAAGGTCATGTCTGATGAAACAAGATTGAGAATTTTAGTGTTGCTTTCTCAAAAAGAAATGTGTGTTTGCGAGATATGTGATATGCTAAACGTATCACAACCCAAAGTGTCAAGGCACCTGGCAAAACTTAGGGATGCCGATTTGGTTAGAGATGTAAGACAAGGGCAATGGGTTTTCTATTATGTAAACTTGAATGATGGTACGCTATCAGAATTATTGAATATCATAGTTAGAAATATTAATGAACACCCTGTTTTAAAAAATGATATGCATAAGCTAGTTGAAAACATAAGCCAAGACAAACTATGTAAGAGGGTTGTGAACCTATCATAAATGAATAATTTAGAAGTAAATGTCAAATTGAGTAGTGGTAGAATCAAAACCTGCACGTTTAATGTGGTTATCACTGGCTTCAACCTATGAAAGTGGATCAAAAGTAGCCTGTTATATGATTTGGGGGTATATTTTTCTTAATTATATTACTATATAACAATATAAACATAAATAAAAATAATATGCCAGCCGCGAGCTATTAAAAGAATGCTTTGATAATTACTCTTTGGTAAGAAAGGAGAAGGGAAAAATGGCTATCTACTTCGATAATGCAGCCACAAGCTACCCGAAACCTGAAGCAGTTTATGCGGCAGTAGACCATTATATGCGCAATATTGGTGCCAGTGCAGGGCGTGGAGCCTACCGACGTGCTCTGGAAGCTGACGGCTTAGTTTTTAAAACCCGGAAAGTGTTGGGCCGCCTTTTTAATATTGAGGACGTGTCTAGAATTATATTTACGTCCAACGTTACAGAATCCTTAAACCTGGTCTTAAAAGGGTTTCTGCGGGAAGGTGATCATGTAGTAATATCCCGAATGGAGCATAATTCCATGTGGCGGCCCTTAAAGGTTTTGGAACAGGAGAAAAACATTGGCATTACTGTGATCCCCTCACCAGGCGGTAATTCATTGGATATAGAACAGTTAGAAAGTGCTATCCAAACGAATACGCGTCTTGTTGCTTTAACACATGCCTCCAATGTTACCGGAACACTTATGCCCGTAAAAGAAGCAGGCCGAATCTGCCGATTCCACAACATCCCCTTGTTGGTGGACGCTGCCCAAACAGCAGGGGTTTTCCCTATAGATGTCCGGGAGCTAAATATTGATCTATTAGCTTTTACCGGGCACAAGGGTCTTTTGGGCCCTACCGGCACTGGTGGGCTATACATCGCTCCCGATCTGGAAATTAAGCCCTGGAAAGAAGGCGGCACCGGCGGGGAATCCCTTCTGGAGCACCAGCCGCAAGATCTGCCAGACCGTTTTGAGGCAGGCACATTAAATATTGCTGGAATTGTTGGTCTGGGAGCAGCTGTAGAATTTATACTGCAGCAAGGTGTGGAAAAGATCAGAGAACATGAGAAAGCTTTGACCGCTTTTGCTTTGGAGCAATTACAACAAATACCAGGACTATCCATGTACGGACCTCAAAATGCTGAAGAGCGAGTTGCAGTATTCAGTCTAAACCTGGAAGACATCCCCCCCGAAGAAGTAGCCTATGTTCTGGATGAGGTATACGGAATCATGGCGCGGGCGGGATTACATTGTGCCCCCCAGGCTCATCGATGTATCGGAACCGTAGAGCGAGGCACTTTACGTGTCAGCCCTGGTTATTTTTCTTCAGAAGATGAGATAACTATTTTGGTCAAGGCTTTACAAGAAATCGCGTCCAGTTGATTAGAGGTGATATGATGAGTAAAATTTTTTTTGTGCTAAGCGAAGAAGACCTAATTATGTTAGAAAGTATTTGTTTAGACAAAGACCCGGATGAAGCCTTGCATTTCGTGCTCAAAAAGGTTGCTCCCCAGGTGAAGAAGCCTCTTCCATGCTTGGCCGGGCAGCTGATGCGTGCGGACAGGAGGTAAAGTATGTTATTAAAAAACGTTGAACTAACTTATGTTTCGCCCTGCCTGGCAGATCCGGAGAAGATTCGTTTAAAGGCTAGACTCTCTGATGATATAGCAGGGGTAATGCCATACTTAAACGCAAATGTAAAAGGTGCCATCTACAACCATGATGCACCTAACCTAACCTTATCCAGGGAATTTCGCCTGATCACCCTTTACCCCCGGGAGATGACCATGATCAAAGCCCTTAACACTACCGATGCCTGGCAAGTTATTGATTGGCTGCAGGAGCTTATCAACGACACCTACGCCCGGCGAGAGGAGCTAGAACCGGATTACACCAGGAAAAGGCGTCCTCATCCCCTGCAGCTGTATTCCTGGCTGCCGCGCACCAACTGCAGAAAGTGCGGAGAATTTAGCTGCCTGGCATTTGCTGTTCTCCTTTTCAGCGGCGACCAGCATTTAGAGCGCTGTGAACCCCTTTTTGGCGATGATTACCACGAACAGCGGGAGGTCCTGCTGGAGCTGGCCCAGTCATTAGGCTAGCTGATGATTTGCTTTTAAAGATTGTATGTGAAGCGCTTCAAAAGAATTGTCT
>CAZMLU010000128.1:0-3317 GCA_964567295.1 uncultured Desulfovibrionaceae bacterium | reverse complement strand
TCATCCAAGGCTGCAGCAATAGGATTGAGAATGTCTGGTATCTCGGGATGAGCATCCAGTGCTCCCTGACGCACTACCGGTGCACAGTTATAGACCGGGTGGAACTCCTGATCGTCAACCAGGTTAACCAGGTTATAGTCGGCAATGCGGGCATCTGTAGCAAAGCCCATGGCCACCGGGTGGTCTTTTTCTCTTAAAGCACCGTAAACAACCCCGAGGTCCATTACATCGTAATCTGCAAACTCAAAACCGTAATGTATTTGTAACTCTTCTAATCCGTCGTCACGTGCTTCATACTCATGGTCGGTAGCGAAAGTCCATTCACCGGGTTCTGGGGCTTCCACGCCTTCATTGATTGCGTCAGCCAGGTCGCTGATTGACTCGATGCCCCACTCATCAGCATCCTCCTGGCGCATCATAATTGTGTAGGTGTTGTTAAACGGTGTATAGTCCAGCCAGATCAGATCATTTTCGAGGTCTGTTTCCGAAACTGTAGCGTAGGACTCTTCCGGATCGGTGATCACGTCCATGCCAAAGAATTCAACCAGCGCAGTTCCGGTGTATTCCCAGTACATATCAAGGTCTCCTCTTTCCAGGGCTTCACGGGCAACTATAGTTCCACCCAAGCCGGTTTCATCTTCTGTCGGAATACCATGATCCTCCAGGGCATGGATCGCGATCTGCCCCAGGATCAACTGTTCGGTAAACTCTTTCGAACCGATGGTAACTTCAGGCTCATCAGGTGCACAACCCGTCGCAAATATCGACCCTGCTAAAAACACTAAGACGAAAGATATTGCTAAAATCTTTTTCATAGTCATAAATTAAATTCCCCCTCTTTTAATAATGATTTTGGAAAACAGCCAAGCTTTGTAACTTAATTATCTGCTACACACCAAATTTTTTAAATCTGGTTGTTTACTCAAGAACCAGCCTTTCTATTTCAAGACCAACGAACGATTCTCTCCTCTACGCGCCCGATTAAATAATCAAGCAAAATAGCAGTCAAGGCAGCTATGGTTGCCCCGGTAACGATAATCATGTCCCGGTGAACAGAAAGTCCGGTGACAATGAGATCACCTAAACCACCACCAGCTATAAAAGTGGCCAAAGTTGCTGCCCCCACATTAATCACAACAGCTGTCCGTATACCGGCAACGATAATCGGAAAAGCAATGGGCAGTTCGATCTTCGTTAAAATACGAAAAGAATTCATGCCCATTCCCCTGGCTGCTTCAATAATACTGTAATCGACACCGTCAATACCGGCAAAAGTGTTTCTTAGAATAGGAAGTATTGAATAGAGAAACAGGGCAAAAACTGCTGTTCTAAAACCAAGACCCAAGATCGTGAAGAAAAGAGCCAGAATAGCCAAGCTGGGAATAGTCTGACCTACATTAACAATGTTTTCCACGACACGACCCGCATAGTAAAGCCGGGGCCTGGAAAGCATGACCCCTGCAGCCACACCAACGAACGTAGCAGCAAGCATCGAGGTAAGAAGTAAGGCCATGTGCTCACGAATAACTCTGAATATTCTTTCATAAGTAAGCATGCGCGCTACAATAGAATCAGTGGGATTGTTTACTGCATAGATAACAATTGCTGTCCCGATACCGATCATGATCAACGGAATAATCAGCCATTTCCAAATGTTTTGGAGCATTGTTAGCTATCCTCCTTAACCACGTTGAGCAGGTCGCCCAGGGTAATTGTTCCCTCATACTGGTTGTTTTGATTGACGACAGCAACATAACCCTCTCCGCATTCAAGCATGACCGAGAGAGCATCGTTTAAAGTGGCATCGTTGGTTATCGTCTCCATGACATCTTGGTAATAATCGGCAGCCACTTCGCCGGTTTTTTGCTTCAGATCGTTTACACCGATGACCCCTTTCAACTTATTATTGCCATCAACAACCATAACTGTTCTGGTAGCGCTCTCATCTAAACGCTTTTTGATTTCATCAGTTTTCGTATCCTCGGGAATCGGTTTCACCCTTCCCATCTCTTCCAAAATCTCGTGGATACGGATCAGGTGCAAACGTTTGATTGAACGGTTGCGGCCGACCAGGTTGGAGACGAACTCATCGGCAGGCGCACTTAAAAGGTCGCTTGGAGTGGCATGTTGAACGAGTTCACCTTCCCTCATCACTGCAATTGTTTCGCTCATCTTAATCGCTTCGTCAATATCGTGGGTAACGAAAACAATTGTTTTCTCCATGCCTTCCTGGATTCGTAAAAACTCATTTTGCAAGCGGGCGCGGGTAATCGGATCAACCGCTCCGAATGGTTCGTCCATCAACATAATCGGTGGATCTGCAACCATGGCCCGGGCCACTCCGACCCGCTGCCGTTGCCCCCCACTCAAAGCCGAAGGATAACGATTCTTATAAATTTTCGGATCAAGGCCGACCAGGTTCATCACTTCTTCTACCTTCTCTTTTGTTTTTTCCTTAGGCCAGTGTTTTTCATTAGGAACAGTGGCTATATTTTGTTCAATAGTCATGTGCGGAAACAGCCCAATTTCCTGGATAACGTAGCCGATATCGAGGCGCAGCTTAATTAGATCCTTGTTAAGCGCATCCTCACCCCCGATATAGATTTTCCCCTCGGTGGGTTCATAAAGACGGTTGATCATTTTCATGGTTGTAGTCTTGCCACATCCAGAAGGGCCTACCAAGACACAAACATCTCCCTTGTTTATCTCAAGATTCAAATTTTTTACGGCATAATCTTTTTGTCCCGGAAATATTTTTGATATTCCTTCCAGTTTAATCATTCTTCCGTTACCTCCCCTGGCTTGCCTGTTGCGGCAAAGTGTTTTTCGCCCCAATGTAAAAGAAAGTCGAAGGCAAGCGCGATAATGGAAACACCGATTGCACCAACAATAATCATCGGTTCGTTACTTCTCGAAATACCCTGGAAAATAAGCTCTCCCAAGCCACCTGCACCAACGTAGGCGGCAATCGCAGCAATACCAACAACCATTACAGTTGCAGTTCGTATGCCGGCCATAATCACGGGCATGGCCAGTGGTATTTTAATCTTGGTCAAAATGCGCCATTCGGTCATCCCCATACCTTTAGCCGCCTCAATAATTGCCGGGCTCAGCTCTCTGATGCCGGTATAAGTATTACGAACAACCGGCAGCAGGCTGTAAAGAATCAAGGCAACCACCCCGGTCGTAAAGCCAATCCCGAATAAAGGTACCATAAATGCCAGCATAGCCAGACTGGGTATAACCATCAAGATCTGGCAAAGCCACAGTACCGCCTGAGCACTTCTCTCGTAATAACTGATAATTATGCCCACTAC
>CAZMLU010000127.1:0-3355 GCA_964567295.1 uncultured Desulfovibrionaceae bacterium | reverse complement strand
ACGATAAGTCACCCTACGAATCGTTCAGCTTCTTCTACGGTCAAGATATTCTTGAACTTCATTGCATTTTCTCTGCCAAAGTTGCACTTACTTTGTCCAGTCACGCTGCTATCGTATTCCAGGAAATTTTTATTGTTGTTTTTCAATCGTAGCATAATAAATCAAACTCTGCAATTCTATACTAAGATCGGCATTATGGACATGAACATTCTCCGGAACAATCAACTTTTCAGGAGCAAAATTAAATATAACGTTTATTCCGCTGTCTATAATGGTTTCCACTGCTTCCTGAGCAGATTCAGGATTAACTGTCAAAATAGCAACTTTAACATCATATTTCTCCATAATATCTTTCATTTTAGAAGTATGTAATATTTCTACGCCTAATATTTCCTTGTCAATTACTGATGGATCTTTATCAAAAGCTGCCACAACATTTACGTAAGGGTTCTTTGTCACGTTATAACGTATCAAAGCCGTTCCCAGATGTCCAACTCCAACTACAACGATACTAGTCCGTTCATTTAAACCTATGATTTTAAGAATCATATCCCTTAAATATTTTACAGTATATCCAGTTCCACGGGTGCCGAAAGCTCCAAAGTAAGTAAGGTCTTTTCTTATCTGCTCCGCTGTAAAACCGGTTACATCACTAAGCTCACGTGAAGAAACAATCTCCTGCTCATTCCGTATGAGTATATCCAAAATTCTAAGATAAACCGGTAAACGTCTTATTACTGATTTGGGAACATCTCCACTACGATTAACCATTTAAACTCCTCCTTTTACAGAAAACAACTTTATAAAGTTGTTTTCATAGATAACTATTTTCGATAAGATCTACGATAGCTTCAACCTGTAGCCTTTCAAACACTGGGACGCTATTGTAATTGCCGTATTTCTTGTCAGAATCAAACCTTTCTACCACTACCGCTAAAAGGTTTTCAGGGTTAGGTAATACTCCCTTTACATCCGAACGCACTTCAATCTTTGGGTAATCTAAACTCTTGTAACCCTCAAGAATAACATAATCCACATCTCCGCAAAGCGGAATTATGTTTGCAGGCAGAGGGTCTTCCTCCGTTCTGCGAAACAGAGATATTTTGAAAGGAGAGGAAAGAACCACAGCCCTGCAGCCCTCTTCCCAAAAGTTATAAGTATCGCTGCCCACTTTATCTACTTCTCCGTGATTCCGCGGATCATGTTTTATTACAGCCACCTTATAATTCCGTTGTTGTAATTCTCTTATAAGGTAACGAACAAGGGTCGTTTTACCCGTATTGCCATATCCTACTACTGCAAATACTGAAGGCATTAAGTTACCTCCTCAGAAAAGATAATATATTTTAACACAAATCAAACAAAAAATACAGAATTAAATAAATTGCCTATTTATTACATCTATCCGCACATCATTTCCAGTATAGGTGCAAAACCAGGATAATAATAATCTATTAGAGCTTTTTATAATTTATTCAAACCTTACCTTTAGCTTGTACTTTTTCAATAACTAACAAGCTCGGCGGCTTGTTAATCTGATTAACAATTTTATAACACAACACAGTAAACTCTTCTTGTTTTAAGTGTGAAGCATACGTTAACAAACCTTCTTCTTCTTTGCCCCCGTCATGACCGGAGTAGATAACAATCGTAACCATACCTCCACTCCGCAATTTTTTAAGTGCAGTTTCTAAAGCTAGTATTGTCGTTTCTGACCTGGTAACAATAGAATGATCTCCGCCCGGTAAATACCCCAGGTTAAACATTACAGCAGAAATGTCACTGTCAAGATGATTGGCCATCTGTTCATGCCCGCTATGGATAAGTTGAACTCTGTGAAGAATCCTTTCATTTTCTAAAAGTTTACGTGTACTGGCAAGCGCCTCTTCTTGAACATCAAAAGAAAGTACTTTTCCACTATCCCCCACACATTGAGCTAACAATAAAGTATCCCATCCGTTTCCTGCAGTGGCATCAACCACTAAATCTCCCTCAGAAACATTTTTAATAATATATTCTCTGGACATTAAAAGAGAGCTTCTTATTTTGGTCATGATGCTTCTCCTTTGTCTAAATCCTTAAAATAATTTCTCATAAGGATAAAAATTATGATGCTGCTATACAATTTCTTTATAAACCTCAACTATATCTACATGATCATTCATTTCTACAAAATAAACAATCTTTTCCAACAACCCTTCCAAGTATTTCACTTCATTGCTTACAACAGCGATTCCAATTTCCGCTCTTCGAAGATTATCTTGGAAACCTGTTTCAGCAATTGAAATATTGAAACGGTGACTTAATTTATCGATTATACTTCGGATAACTTTTCGTTTTTCTTTCAGGGAAGTGCCTTCAATTAATATCAGATCAAATCTACATATAGCTACGAACATTTTTTAGCACAAAATACCATGGTTTCAGAATCCAACCATGGCAAATGCTTTACACCTCCTTTACAGCCTGGTTTCATATAGAAATTTAATATCTTGGCTGAAAATAAATCCCTACCATTTTCAGCCATTCAATGTTAAAGCGAAGTTTCATGATTGTCTAAATAATTAATTGCTGAGCAAGCTCCAGCTTCATGCCATCGCTAGCAGCAAGAACTTTTATGCCCAGCTCTTCCTGCATTTTTTGGGCTAAAAGGTGAGGCTTGTGTTCCAGCATATCCATGCCAAAATGTGTCAAGACAGCAAGGGATGGTTTTATACTGTAAATAAGCTCCTTAGTCTGCCTATAGTTTAAATGATAAATCTTATTCTGGCCATTTTCCGGAATATGGTCACGGTAAATTACTACATTAATTATCAAGATATCCGAGTCTTTATAATAATCTATGAGAGATGGGAAAAACGCAGTGTCACTGACCAAAGACAGGGTTCCATAAGGAAGTTTAAATTTTAGCCCATAAGTTTCTACAGGATGGACATGAGGTATAGAAACCTCCAGGCTAAAAGACTGATTATGAAATATTTTTCCTTCCTGAAGCAATTCGATCCTTTCCAGAAAGCGATGGATATATTTTTGAACTACGGGGTCATCACCTTCTAGGGTATCTACTGGAGCAAGTAGAAAACCTTTTTGCTCTCTCCCCCCATTTGTCATGGCCTCCACCAGTATATTAATATCATTGGAATGATCAATATGCCTATGGGTGAGGATTAAGCCATCTAATTTTACGGGGTCCATCTTTGGGCGAGATTTGAGACATCTCAAGAGAGAGCCGGGTCCTGGATCAACCAGTATATTCTTTCCGCCTAATGAAAACCACAAGCCTCCTGATGCCCTGAGTTGTTTGGAAACAACAAAACGAGCGCCTGCAGTCCCTAAAAATTTAATATAATCATTT
>CAZMLU010000126.1:0-3380 GCA_964567295.1 uncultured Desulfovibrionaceae bacterium | reverse complement strand
ATTTGCCTCCTAATTGCAAGCTTGTGACATGCTTTATTTGCAACAATTTTTAAATATGTTTACTGTAATTATCTAAATTATAACAATACTGCAACATATTGTCTACCCTCCGCGATCACTTCAATATAATGCTCCCAGTTATCCCCGAGGTCATAGGTGTATTTCATCCTGGCGGGGATGTACGCGGACAACCTTATACCCACTTCCCACTTCATGGGCACATCACTTTCAAATTCAAATTCAAAGGCCCCTTCGTCACAGACCAGGTTCAGCACCGGCTTGAAACCTTCCCTGTGATGCGTGGGATGATTAATATATAATTCATTTGCAGGCGCCGCAAACTTTTCATCGCCGTAAATATGGAACTGATGCAGGTGGCAATCCTGCCATCCAAAGGCCACCTGCAGAACCTCATGGAGCCCGGCGAAGGTCATATTCACCGGGACCACCAACCTGCGCCACACCTCCCGGTTATCCAAATCCAAGGTCACCTTAAGCACTGCTGCCCTGACACGTAAAACCGGCCCGCCGGCGAATGCCTCCAGGTCTTTATAAAGCTCCTCGTTGGGGCGGATATATGCATTCTTACCTGCCCCGATCATGATCCTGCTCACTGCTTTGCCGCCAGCCGGTTGATAGACGGAAGTCTCCTCCAGCAAGTCCTCAAAAAATTGCACCGTCTCGCAGGCCTTATTCAACTTGGCGACCATGGACCTGCTTCCTGTTTTGGCATATGTTACTTCACCGGGGTGGGATGCGCAGCTCCTTATAAACTGCCCGGTTATCTCCTCTGCAATGCCCTCCTAAGAACTGTCATTTTACGGATAAAGATAAATATGATATCATATAATGCACTAATAGCGGTATATAGTTTCGGCTTGCACTTAAGGGGACTGTATGCGTCTGGTTCTCTTTTAATTTCTCCTAATTTTAGTTACTCCCCTAATTGAGCGTCCCATAAATTCGTTCCGTATTTAGCCCCCTAATAGAATTGGAAGAAACCCTTGCAATATGATACCATTTTTACAGGGGGTAGGATAGTAAACGAAACGAATGCAAAACCAGTATTCAGATGAATTCAAAGAACAGATCGCAAAGGAATGTCGGGAGACCGGCAATGTCAGCGGGGTATCGCCTGCAGCTGTCAATGCCCACGAACACCGTCAATAGCGTACTCGAGCGAGCGAAAAGCCATGGCATCAAAGAATAACACCTAAGCAAGCTGGGTTGACAGTAACGGGTTGTGGATATGCCGCAGTCAATGGATTCCATGGATCACTATTTTCCTGGCATTGTGAATCAGTTTTTTGGGCACATGGATCACTTTTTAATTGACAAACGCAAAACATCCAGCACTATTTACAATCCTTTTCCCCCTGACGATATTATATATAAGAAGGGGAGGGAATAACTATGATCACATTAACGACATCGTATCAAAATTACAGCTGCTTTCAGCAAAAAAGCGGCAGCACAATAAGTAAAGACAGCGAGGGAAATGTAGAGAGTATAGATACCCGCCAAGTGGATTACCTAAGGATAAGCGCCCAATCCTGGCAGACAAGATCCATCACATAAGACCTCATCAACCACATCAGCAGCTGCTATGCCAACAGCCTGCAGAGGGGTTCACAGGAAAACCCGAGAAATTTTTGTGCTACTGCAAAAGCTGCTGTTGATAAAGGGTTTAAAAATGCCGGAGAATCTTTTTCCGGGGACGTATAATTTAGTAACATATAATCAAAATTAAAAATTGAAGGGAAAAAAAGTAAATGAAAATTAAATTATTGGTTTTTGTTATTTTTAGCTTTTTGTTAATTACACCGTCTGTTGGATTGGTTATGCCGGATATTACAGGACACTGGGCGGAAGACACAATTAAGGAAATGGCGGATGAAGGATTAATTAGTGGGTATGATGATGGAACTTTTAGACCAAATAACGATATAACAAGAGCTGAATTTGCTGCGTAAGCGTAAAACAAAGCCCGCCTTCACAGCAAGGTGGGCTTTGTTTTACGCTTACGGAATATGTGTTTCTTTTGCAAGCCGATAAGGTGTAATTTCCAGGAGCTTCATAAATTCTTCCTGCAGTACTTCGCCGGGGTGACAGGAAGACGGCAGACTCTGTGAAAAATCACCTGCTCCATGCTTAAATAGGGTGCACAAATTGTGACATAAAAGGTATAATATAGTTAGCACCTTTGATTGCAATTTCTTAAAAAAGTTGGGTGTCGGTCTATTTCTAATTCATCTTCTCCGTTACTTGAAAACATGGAAAAAGGTTATCGCAAGGCGCTGCTATTGGAGTATTTTTCGCTTGGCTACAACATTCTGGAGGCGGTGCTTTCTATTTTTGCGGGAGTGGTCTCCGGCAGTGTGGCCCTTATCGGCTTTGGCCTGGACAGCATAGCCGAATCTTTGTCAGGGGTAGTGCTCATCTGGCGTCTGAAGAAGCAGTCGACCATTGCCTCCAAACAGGAAGAGAGCGAAGTTGAGGCAAAAGCCCAGAAACTGGTGGGGGCCTCCTTTATAATACTGGCGAGCTATATCCTTTACGAAACAATAAAAATGCTAGTTACGGTTTCCATTCCTGCTCCTTCCCTGCTGGGTATAATAATTGCCTGCGCCTCACTTGTTGTAATGCCATTTGTCGCCTACAAGAAATATCGACTGGGGCAGCGGTTAGGCTTAAAATCGCTTATAGCCGATGCCAAGGAAACTCTGGTTTGTTCTCTGCTTTCTTTTGCTCTGCTGGCTGGCCTGCTTGCCAACTATTTTTTTGGACTTTGGTATGTTGATCCTCTGGTGGGCTTGCTCATAGTTGCTTTCTTGTTCAGGGAGGGGCGTGAGCTGCTCACCTGAATAGGACGGGAGTGCTGCGCAGAATATTGAACTGGGGGAATAAATAATGGACAAAACACGTTTGGAACAGTACCAAAAAATTTTCCACAACAAAGTACCCATTGCCCGTTATTTCGGGATGAAGCTTTCCTTCAAAGAGGACGGCAGTGCTGTAATCGAACTCCCCTATAACCCCAACCTTGACCATGGGCTGGGAGGAGTGCACGGAGGAGTCTATGCCACACTGCTCGATACTGCTGGTTGGTTCACCGCTGCAGCGGCACAGGATATCAAATCCTGGGTAGCTACATCAGACCTTTCTGTGCGCCTGCTGGAGGTCGCACGGAAGACCTCCCTTCGCGCTGAGGGGCGCCTGATCAAGACCGGCAAGCGACAAAATATTGTAGAGATGTCTCTCTACGATGGTGAAGAGCGTCTGGTCGGCTATGCCACAGGGTCTTTTATGATCCTGCACAATGTTTCCTTCCTGGAAGAACTGCTCGAAGATGAAGATGAAGATGAAGATGAAGATGAAGA
>CAZMLU010000125.1:0-3398 GCA_964567295.1 uncultured Desulfovibrionaceae bacterium | reverse complement strand
CGCCGGAAAAACAGGAAGCTCCCTGCCTCTCTGATGAAGAAATCAAAGAGCTCGCCAAAATTGGTAAAAAAATCGAAAAACATTACGGAGTTCCCCAGGACGTTGAATGGGCTGTGGACGAAGACCTGGATTTCCCCGAAAATATCATTATCCTGCAGGCCCGGCCTGAAACTATCTGGAGTAAGAAAAAATCAAAGCCGGTCATGGAATCCAAAGGTAATGCCACTGAAAAAATCGCCCGCGGTTTGATTCAGGGCATCAAGTTTTAGTTGAGCACACCTTATGACCATTGTTAAAGTAAGCATAATTATATATTTTATATGAAGGGCAAGCCTATCCAGGCTTGCCCTTCATGATTAAAAGAACCTTTATCGTCCTCTGAAGGCGAACACATTTACTTGTTAATATTCCCCTCTCAAGAGTTTTTGCACCTTCTCCCTGATAAAAGGAATCTGCCCATGATTTTCTATAGGAGTAACCTCTTGCCAGTTTTTCCAGTCACCACATAGAACTCCATAAAGGTCTCCGCAACCACGTTCATAAAAAAGAGAATATTCCTTGTTAACCCCGGGCACTATTTCTTGCAGTTCGGCAATAAGCTGATCTCGCTCATCTTCACTAAGCATGTGGAAGATGATAACAATACTGGGACTTTCTTTATCGCTGGTACCTATGCGCCCTCGAATGCTTCTGTCCGTGGAAAAATACTCTTCCTCGTAGATACTTAACAATTCCAAGCATTCCTCCAGGCTATTTAGTACCACCCCTACTTTCCAGCAATTCAGTGTATTTTCCAGTAAAAGTTCTTCCGGGAAGCTTAAAAGTTGTTCATAAAGCTTTTCCAGGCAAGGTAGACAGCGTATGTAAATATTTTTTTTCGTTTCCTCCAGGCGGCGATGATTTTCAAAACTCATCCAGTAGCCTTTATTTATATCCCTTATTCTGCTCGCGTAAAATTCCATAAATCCCCCGCCCTACTCTAAACATAGCAACTCCTCCATCTCCTCCACGCTATCCATAATAACGTCTGCCCCTTCCTTTGAGAGGGATTCCAGGGTTCCGGTACCGGTAAGCACCCCTACTGTGAACAGACCAGCTTCACGACCGGCTGCTACATCACAAGTAGAATCTCCCACACAAATGCATGCAGTTGGCGAAACATCCATTTTTTCCAAACATCGATAGATGGGTTCGGGATCGGGCTTGTTCTTAACTGTGTCCTTGCGGGTAACAACTGCCTTAAAGAGACGGTCAGGATCCAGGCCCACTTTCTTAAAAAGATCCATTTTCCATATATAAAAAGAGGAAGTAACCACTCCCATAGTTACCTGGTTTCTCTGTAAATTTTGAAGCAGTTCCTTAACACCGGAAAACAGTTTAACTTCATTTTCATAACGGCGGTCCCATATCTCTTCAAAAACTTTGACAATACGGTCTTGTAATTCTTCCCGGTTCCCCTCAAATTCAATATCTCCCGTGATAACTTCCCAGGTTTCCCAAAACCCCAGGCCATTACCCATTATCTCCATGACCTTCTCTTTGAGAGGAGGAACAACGCCAAACTTATGGCAACCTTCGCAGAGCATGCTGTAATAGAGATCTACCGAATCCATCAAGGTTCCATCCAGATCAAATATGATTCCTTCGGGGCGTGAAAAGTGAGGAGGAATGGCTAAAGTAAGCTGCAGCTGTTCCCCGTCTTTAATTCCCAGGTGCTCTTTCAATAATAATGGGGCAATCACTTCCAGGGTGTCCTGGTAATAATCGTTAACCATGGGGTAAAGAAGGGCAGCGGGAGCACCACCTGCTCGCAGGTTTAAAGTTCTGGCTTCACAGAAATCAGTGCCTACAGGAGGTATAATCCTCCCCCCCCTGCTCATAGCTAGCTTACGAATAAACAGGAATGTTTCTCTGTCAACAGACAGGTTCAAAGTTCCTGGATAAGGTTGAAACCCCGTATTCTCTTTGCACTGCCCACTAACCCAGGGAATCTCCATAAACCCTTTTGCTTCCCCTCGGCCGCTCTGTACAGTCCCTCGCAGCACTATCTCTTTCTCCTTTTCTACCATAAACTGCTTACTCCTTTTTCAAAATGTTATTGATCCGCAGATCTCACTGCCAACCCATGGAGGTCCACACCTCTTAGCTCCAGCCACCTTCCTGTTTCTCCCCGTATCACTAGAGGCAAACTGGACAAACGTGCAGGTTCAAGCGCACCCAGTATGAACATGGCCCGCTGTAATTGCTGCTTTATGGAGACCAGGAAATTCTCAACCTCCGTCTCGCCCCCTTTGTAGTAACAACGCACCAGCGGCCCGGCCATTCCCACCATAGAAGCACCCAGGGCCAGAGCTTTGGCAGCATCCAGGCCGTGACGGATTCCACCAGTGGCAACCAGTTGAACCCCGGGGAAATATTCCTCTGCCATTTCTCCCAGGGCAATGGCAGAAGACAAGCCCCACTTCAAGAATGGCTGGTACATTTTGTTTTTTCCCCTAAGCCCTTCAATACGAATGAAATTTGTGCCGCCACTGCCGCCCACATCCAGGGCTGCTGCCCCGGCCTTCACAAGCAGCTTTGCCTGCTCGCGGGCCATACCAAAACCGACTTCCTTTATAATTACCGGAACGGGAGATGCCCCTGCCACCTCCGCTATATTGGCCAGAAAACCCCCAAAAGATGCTTCCTTTTCATTTCCCGGCATAAAGATCTCCTGGGGAGCATTTAAATGCAGCTGCAAGGCATCGGCTCCAATCATTTGCACCGCTTCCAATGCTTGCTCCACTGCCGCACCTGCGCTGATATTGGCCACCAAAAAACCTTCCGGATTCTCCTCCCGTGCCACACTGTATGTATAACGAAGGGCAGGGTGTTCCAGGGCAGCAGTCTGAGAGCCTACAGCCATAGGTATTTCCAGCTTACGGGAAACCCTGGCAAAAATACGGTTCAAAACCTCTGCCTCTTTAACCCCGCCGGAAACAGCATTAATCATCAGAGGAGCTGCAAATTTTCTACCCAAGAAAGAAGTAGCAGTACTGATCCCCGAAGAATCTAGCTCAGGTAAACAGTTGTGGATAAAACTTACATCCTCAAAACCCGAGCTTCCCGGACCGTCCTTCACAAAACGAGCCAGGTTTAAATGATCAAGCTTACGTTTTTGCCGCACAGCAGAAACGCCCCCTTTAAAAATATGCCCTGCTAATAAAAGCAGCGGAACGGTTAAAAACACAGGGGAAAAAACCGCAAGCGCACTAAAAGAAAGGGTATTTAAGCCATTCAAGCTCTGTAATGCTGAAGAATACGTTTCACGACCTTATCACAATTCTCCTGGATCAGCTTTATGCCCTCTGCGTTTATATTATCTACATGGATCCCAACTGTTACCACGGTATTCTTGT
>CAZMLU010000124.1:0-3485 GCA_964567295.1 uncultured Desulfovibrionaceae bacterium | reverse complement strand
ATTCCTGGGGAGATATTAAATAAAAAAGGGCCTTTAACAGCAGAAGAATGGGAAATTATTAAGAAGCATCCGGAAACAGGATACAGGATTGCCCATGCCACGAAAGAGTTTGCCTACTTGGCCGAAGATTTATTAGCCCACCACGAACGCTGGGACGGCTCGGGATACCCGCAGGGGTTGAAGGGGAAAGAGATCCCTTTGCTGGCAAGGATCACTGCTATTGCCGATGCTTACGAGGTGATGAGCAGCGGCAGGCCGTATAAAAAAGCTATGTCCCGGGAAGAAGTTGTTGCCGAACTGAAAAGGTGCGCCGGGGCCCAGTTCGACCCGGAGCTAGTAGAAATCTTTTTGGCAGTTTTAGAAGAATAGAGATGGGCCGTTACTACCGACAGTCAAAGTTGGAATCAACAATAGGCGAGAAGCCCACAGAAGTTTTTAAATATTAAGCAGAGTTCTTATAACAATCACGCAGAAGGGGAGAGTGTCTCAGGCAGGCTGTTCGAGCAGGGGCTGTGTTTGCCTTCGGGCTCGAACAACCTGGAGAAGGAGGACCAGGAGCGGGTGCTTGATCTACTAAAAGGGGCTTTTGCAGGGATAAAACACCTTCATTTTGTAGGAATAGGCGGTATTAGTATGAGTGGTTTGGCTCAAATAATGTTAGCTTTAAACTATGAAGTATCCGGCTCTGATATCAAAGCATCTCCTATTACTGAAAAGCTGGAAAAAAAAGGCATAAGAGTACATACATCCCACAGCGAGGATAATATTAAAGAAGCAGATGCGGTCGTTTATACGGCTGCGATTAAAGATAATAATCCTGAATTATTAAAGGCAAGACATTTAAAAATTCCTGCTGTGGAGCGCAGCGTTTTACTGGGAGAGTTGTCCAAAATACATGAATATAGCATAGCTGTTTCCGGCACTCACGGCAAAACGACTACAACTTCCATGATAGCAGCGATATTATTGGAGGCCTCATTTGATCCTACCATACATCTGGGAGGAGAATTAAATCTACTGGATGGCACTGTAAAAATAGGTGGTAGTAAGTATTTTGTAACTGAAGCATGCGAATATAATGAGGGATTTGTAAGACTAAATCCATACCTTGGTTTAATTCTAAATATCGAGGAAGAACACCCTGATTTCTTTCAAAATATTGAGGAAACGAAAAAAACATTTATGAAATTTGCCCTGCGAATATCAGAGAACGGCTGCCTTATAGCATGTATTGATGATTATCATACAGCCTCAATTTTAGATAAATTATCTTGTAAGACAATTACTTATGGAATAGAATCAAAAAATGCAGACTGGACCGCTTCAAATATTAAGTTTAATGACCGGGGTTGTGCCAGCTTTAAGCTTATTAAAAACGATAAAATTATTGCTAATATTAATTTGCATGTGCCCGGATTACATAATGTGAGTAACAGTTTGGCTGCAGCAGCAGCTGCAGAGGTGCTGGGTTGTGATGTAGAACATATTGAGCAGGGGTTATTTAATTTTTCAGGGGCAAAAAGACGGTTGGAGATAAAAGGGGTTAGCAACGGTATCAATGGTATTAACGGTAGCAACGGTATCAACGGTATCAACGGTATTAAAGTTATTGATGATTATGCACATCATCCGTCCGAAATTAAAGTTACCTTAAGTGCTGTTAGAAAATTTTGCGGTTCCAAAATTTGGTGTGTCTTTCAGCCTCATACTTATTCCAGGACGAAAGCTTTTTTAAATGATTTTTCGGAATCGTTCAGTGATGCTGATATAACAATAGTATCTGATATTTACGCAGCCCGGGAACAGGATCCGGGTGATATTCATGCCAGCACATTATCAAAAAAAATAAATTTATCGGGCAGTAAGTCACTATACATATCAGACTTTGATTCCATAGTTAGATATTTACAAGATAATGTATCCCCTGGCGATCTACTAATTACAATGGGCGCCGGGGATATTTACAAAGTTGGAGAAATGTTCTTAAACAGCAAAACTGATTGCAAGTAGCTAATCAGGGTGTCTAACAAAGGTGACTAATAAAGGTGTCTAATAAGGGTGTCTAGTAAAGGTGTCTAATAAAGGTGTCTAACAAAGGTGTCTAATAAGGGTGTCTAGTAAAGGTGTCTAATAAAGGTGTCTAATAAGGGTGGTAATATCTTAGTGTCCCCTGAATTATTTAAACCTACAGCACAACTAAAAATATCGCTGACCTCTGCGTGCAATAATGATTGTCCCATTTGCCTTAATAAAACAACAAGAATTAAGAATGGCGCAATAAATGGGCAGCTTTCGGTAGATAAGATAAAACAATTAATTGATGAGGCTTCTGATATGGGGATGGTCGGTGTTTATTGGACCGGCGGCGAGCCCCTTCTGGAGTATAAGAACTTATTGCGATTATCTGAGTACTCGTCCGGAAAAGGTTTGCTTCCGACAGTTATTACAAATGGCGGCCTTATCGGAGCTTATGGTAATTATAAAAAACTAAATCAGGGGCTGCTTAATAGGGCGGGGTTGGGGGATTTACATACTGCCCAGATAGTGAAATCCTTAAAGGATGCCGGTATTGTAAGGGTCTACTTTAGTGTGGATAGCAGTCATACTACTCTTGAAAGTGTATATTCAGATGTATATAATGTTGTTCCTGCAGAAGTTGTATCAAGAGCAATAAGTGGTTTTTTGGATGAGGGTTACGGTAAGAAACATACCCTGGATGCAATTAGCTATCAACTAAGGGTAACAGCAACTTCAAGTGGTTTACTTAATGAAACTACAAATCAAATTATTGATGAGGTAATGGGAAAAGTGGGCGTGCAGTTAAAAGAAGGAGTAGCTAATAAGGCCAGCATTTATGAAAATGAAAAGGGACAAGTTTTTTTAAGACGGTTAGATGTAGCCAGCCTGGGAAATGCAGAAAAATTTGCTGATAATATTTTGGAGAATAAACAAGGTGAAAAATTGTTTAAGATGGAGTGCCCCCATTTCAGTAGAAGAGAGAACGCATATGATGACGGGAAACACCATGGGGATCTGTTCGTAAACCATGATGGCATAGTATATACATGTGGAAATCATGCTTTTCCAGTAGGTAATGTCTATGAAGAATCTTTAATGGCAATAATAGACGGAATTAACAAACCCGGCCTAGATGGGAAATTTAGCTTAACGAGGAAGGTTTATCACTCCCTCTTAGCACTATCAAGGCATCAGGAAATTGAAAAAATGGCTATAGGTGAAGCTTTTCGAATGATATACCAAGAGAATCCAGAGTTGGTTAATGATATTCAAACTCAATGCGGTGCCTGCAGTTGCCTGGGACACAGGGAGGATCTGCAGCAAGCATTTCTAAAGCAGGTGAAGCGCCGCTATAAAATATAACCGGCAGGACTGAAAATACTTGGGTTGACAACGGGGACGGGGTACTTGTCAACTTTTGCTTTTTTTGTTTTAAAATAGATGAAAATCTTCCTCTTGATCTTGGG
>CAZMLU010000123.1:2303-3499 GCA_964567295.1 uncultured Desulfovibrionaceae bacterium | reverse complement strand
TCAGCGTTTACTAAATCTTGATAAGATTGAGGTTGGCGGCTAAAATCGGTTAAGGTTAGCACCTCAGTAAAAGCAGGGACCATCATATTGGCTGCCGGTAGAAGTAAACAATACAAAATCTAATAGTGATGCTGTTCTCATTAAAATTAGACTTGATAAATCAGGGTTATTTCTTAAAAAGGATTATTTTAATATATATAGAAGTACGACACTGCAGATTTTAAACCAAACAAGTGTATATTTCCGGGCACTTGTTTTTCTATTAGAATAAGCTAAAAGGGTTGGTGTATACATGCATAAAACAAAAATACCTGTACTTAACGATAAAAAACTTCTTGCAGGATTGATTGTTCTCTAGTATTTTTCTCGGTGCCCGTGATAACGGGATGCACTCCAGAATATGAAGTCAATTTAGAGGCTGATCCCAAAGAAGCCGGAGAAGTATCAGGGAGTGGAACATATCAAGAAGGACAAGAAGTTACTATAGAAGCTGATGCAGAAGAAGGTTATGAGTTTATTGGTTGGAAAGTAAATGATGAGCCGGTAAGCAGCGATAAAAGCTATCGTTTTATGATTAATGAAGATAAGGATCTAATAGCAGCTTTTAAAAAGCAGACAGCAGACTATGACCTGGAGCAGAGTTTGCCGGAAGAGTTGGAGCAGTTGATAATAGAGGAAAAGGAAGAAAAAATAAGCGGTGGTGCCCTGGGCCTGGAGATAATTTTAGAAAAAGGAGAAAACAAAGATCTAAGGGGGCCTCCCCTGGATGCGGTTACTCACTTTTTGGTGGAAGATCGTTTCATTGAACTGGAAGATATCTTGACCAGTCATCAGCTGGAACAAGGTGCGCCTTCTTTGGCAGAGCAGCTAGATGAAGCTAATATCATATGGTACTACAACGGCAAGCTGCTGTTCAGTATTGAAGATATTTATAATGCTTTAGAAGAAGACTGGCACAGGGTCATTTGTAAATCTATATTGGAAGACGACCAGCTTGAAACACATTTTTCTGGCAACCGCCCGGAAGAGCCTACACCCCGCTACTTTGATGCAATTGGCTTTATGAAAATTTCGCCTTCTGGAGAAAAGATAGCCTTTGATTTGGATTTTATCGGCGCCTGCGCCGTTCGTATATGTGCCGCTGGGATTATCGATCTGGAAGATAAAGAAGTCTTTTTCACTAACATTGGCAGGGG
>CAZMLU010000123.1:0-2203 GCA_964567295.1 uncultured Desulfovibrionaceae bacterium | reverse complement strand
ATCAATTTAATTAACTACATAGAGATAGATGGTGAACTGGTAGAGCTCATGGAGCCGCTACCATTGCACGAAGAGCTTTTTGGAAAGAGCAGCGAAGAGATCGGCCTCCTCTACCGCGGCGAGGAAATAACCACCGTTGGACGGGTACTTAAAGCATGGCATGAACACTATGACAGCGAGCTGGACGAAGAAGTTCGCCGGCGGGAAACAGACTACCGGGGAGATGCTTTAATGGAAGGGCAGCTGTTTTTCAAGCATGATGGGCACAAAGATATAATATCCTTTCAGCTGTCATGGGGAAGCATAGTCAGCCAGGCCATGGGTTACCTTAATATGGAAAACGGTGAGGTAAGCATCACCGACTTTTTCACGAGCGGGCAGGCTAGCGGAACTAATCATGCATGGTCGCCCTGCGGCAAATACCACGCTTACCAGGTTTCCTATGCCGGGGAGGGAGAGCGGGAGTTAAGGTTGACATCTCTTGAAGATTTAAGCAACCTGGAAATAGAGCAGCCGGAAAAGCTGTTGGGTGATTTTAAAAATCTCAGCTGGGCGGAAGACAGCAGCAGCCTGTCTTTTGATCTGCCAGCAGGAAGCGACAAAACAGACGAAGTCAAAACAGGCGAAGACAAAGCAACATTGCCGTGGATAATAACCCTTGAAGATAGAGTGCTAAAGCCACAGGTAGCAATTATCGATGAGACAGAAACAGCAAAGTGGCCGCTGGCTGAAATTATCCAGCTGGCAGAGGAAGCTTTCCATATATATTTGGGCAGGGGCGAGTTCAGGCAGGTGCCGGGCATCCTTACAGATGAATTGGAAGCAGATCTTCAAAGGGGTGTTTTCAGTATAATGCATTACCCGGGAGTTGGCCCGGCAGGCCCGGGAGCCGGTTATTTTGTGGATGACATCAGTCTTCAATTAACCAAAATTATCAAAGAAGAAGAGCGGGTCAAGGTCGAGGCAGACCTTGCCTATCCCCATATTGAAAGTGACAAGTACCAGCAGTTTAAAGAAAAAATAACCGCTGAAATCCTAACAGCAAAGGCAGATGGGGAAACAGTTTCTCCCCGGGACGCTTTTACAGCAGTACTGGAAGAAGCAGACATAGGCCGGGCTGAAACGCAAAAAAACCTGGAGATTACCCGGATTGATGATCAATTAAAGGTATCTTATGTTGATCCCCCGGAAAATATATTCTCTTCATTTACTGAACTCTATAAAGAAGCAGTAGCAGGTCAAGTCGAGGAGGTAACTGTCTTAACCGGCGGAGATGAAAAAAAAGATACCTCAGTTAAAGCCAAGTTTGCCGGTTCGCTGATGGAAGGCGATGATCGCCGCTTTATTAACCACATGCTGGATCCCCATTACCTGCTGGACAAAACCACCATGGTGCTGCCTAATGGTCTTAAGATCCCCCTCGAAAATATCTGGCGCCCCCTTGCCCAAAAAGAATATGCTAACCACCCCGGTTACGGGTTTGAAGAGTTTCTGCCGGCGCTCAGGTTTATTGAAGAAGCAGCGCCCAATAAAATAGTTGCATATGCAGATTACGGGGTTCCCCCCGGCGGGGAAGCCCACGTAGTATTCGGCTATGTGGACCTGGAAACAAAAGAATTTAACTTGTTCAGGTTCTCCAGAGCAGGCGGGGCAAGCAGGAGTGATGAGAGTGTCCGGGCCCGTTTTTTATGGTCCCCGCAGGGGGATAAGCTTGCTTATACATGGCTGGATACGGGGGGTACCAACCACCTGGAAGTTTATGATACCAATGCAGACGGAGTAACAAAAATAATACCTGAAGGACTGTCCGAGAGATATAAGGATGCAGACGAAATAATCATCATTCCACCGGAAAAACTACCGGAGGAATATGAGGTGCACCGCTTACATTTTGCCGATCTTAAATGGTCTGAGACCGGTGACACCTTGAATTTTAATATCAGGGAAATGGAGTATGCAGATTGGGCATGGAAAAAAGTTGAGGGGACTGAGGTTGTTGATTATTCTGTTACATTTTAGCAGCAAGATAACCAGGATAACTCTGAACAAAAGTGTCAAAAAAAGCAACGAAAATGCCTTCACATCAGCAGGTATTTCTTTTTTTATTAAGTAAACATAAAAGAAGTACAGTTTTATATAGTTTTTGTAAATGACAACAGCTTGTCATCCCCTTGTACTTTCGCCTCCCCCGCCCCCTTGTCAC
>CAZMLU010000122.1:0-3503 GCA_964567295.1 uncultured Desulfovibrionaceae bacterium | reverse complement strand
ATATTGCTAGTGGTATCGTCTGCCCAATAATAAGAAATAATTTAGAAGTTATAAGTGTAAAGACATTTACAAAAATTATCGTCTAAAAAGAGCTTGACTTGTACATCTAGCCAAGAGTGAAGCGACTGTAACATCCGCAACACCTGGCAGAGTATCGAGATGTAGATTGCATTGTTCTAGGGTCTCTGCAATAAGAGTTTCAATTTCCTTGATATGCCTATCGATTTGTTGAATGCTTTCGATCAGCTGACGGATAATTGGTATGTTAATTCTCGCTTCTAAGGACACAGACTGTGTCTTGTCGATCGATGATAGAATTTCCGTGGCCTTCTTCGTTGACATGTTCCTTGCATGCTTCTGGAGAAAGGAGCCTAGTCGCTTAACTCCAACCTCCTGTAAAGAGCTAGGGTGAGGGTATTTATGCCAAAAAGCTAAAGCCGTAGAACCGAAGGGATCACAAAAGATCTGCTTGTAATCAGGGTAGTGCCCATGAATCAGTCTGTGAAATTCATTTTTGTAACGGGTTCGTGTTTTTACTAGCTGGGTCCGTCGGTTAATGAGCTCTCGAAGGCCATGATAGTATTGATCTTCGGTGACCTGAGGCAGCGTGTTGAAATTCTCAATGAGAACTTTGGCAACTGCTGCTGCGTCTAGTTTATCAGTCTTGGCACGATGAGGCCGGCGTTTACGACGGTCACTAGTCATTACAGGATTAACTCCTTTGACGAGCTTGTTTCTCAAGGTCAACCATTGAGAACAGGGGCGACCTAAACCTCCTGTGTCTTCAATGCCAAAGACGGCAACCCTATCCTTTGGTGTATGGGTTTCTACTTGGTCAAGTAGATCCTGAAATCCTTTAGGTTGGTTGGGAAACGAGAGTTCAAGGAATACTTCACCCCAATGGTCCACCATAATGGCGACATGCTGGTCTTTGTGAGGGTCAATACCGACAAACACGAATTTCTTGAAGTCATGCATTGTTGCCTCGCCTCCTAGAAAGAGTTTCACCAGTCGGTGCCTATTGCCTCAGCGTTGGTTCGCAACGTTCTATTCACCGGTACCTGGCGAAATTTATTAAGCGGGTGGTAGTCTTGTACAGAGCGTTGTCTAACTTGAAGTAAGCTAGCCGCAAGGAGGAACAAACCTGGCCCGCTTAAAGATGGATTATAAAACAGGAGAGTAATTCCTGCATGAGGAGAGTAATTCCTACAAGAAAAAAGGCATTGCTCTCCGATCAAAGCGTTAACTTCAGTGAGAAGTTCGCAGGAGAACTAATGCCTTAATGAAAGTTTATCAAAGAATAAGGCTAAGTTCAACTGCAAGAACAAATCTATTTTAACCGAAGTTCAACCAAAGATCACTCAAAAATCCTATAATAAAAGCAATTTTAAAAAAAAGTTCTACACTACATCAGGTATTTCCACCTTTTTTATCTTATAGGCATTAAGAATCTCTTTATGTTCTTTTTGGACCTTAGGGTTGGCTCATAAATAAGTTGTAAATTTAGGACCATATCATACATTTTTGCTGATTTTAAATATTAGTTAAGGTGATGCTTTAATTACTATAATTTGAGTTATTCTTTGAAGTTATCATAGTTGACATTTTCTGTGTAAAATGTTATAGTTAAGCAAAGGAGGCTTAACTATAACATGATGACTGCTCGTTACCATTCTGAAGCCCTTCGTAAATTGTTTTACGAACAGAAGATTGCTACCATGGATCAGCTTAAAAAAGCCTTGGGTACCAATGTTGATGTTACTGTTTTTCGTAAGCTAAAAGAGCTTTCTTACTGCAGCAGTTATTCTCATCGTGGGCGATATTATACTTTAAAGGAGATCGCAGTTTTTGATGAGTTGGGTCTTTGGTGTTATCGGTCAGTTTGGTTTTCCAAATATGGCACTTTACTACAAACAGCACAGGCACTTGTAGAAACTTCAGAAGCTGGTTATTATACATCTGAACTTGGATCTATTCTTCATGTTAGAGTAAAGGATGCTTTGCGTACTTTGGCAAAAAGAGGTTCGCTTATACGCAAGCAGGTTTCGGGAAAATGGTTATATTGTGCCAGTGATTCCCGTCGTTGTAAACAACAGCTGCTCGCCCGTCGTTTAACCGGGGGTGTTAATGGTATATCTGATCAGGCCGAGGTTTTGTCCAATGAACTCAAAGCAGCCATTATTATTTTTTTCAGCCTTCTTGATGAAAAACAGCGACGATTGTATGCAGGATTGGAGTCATTTAAATGGGGCCATGGTGGAGATCGTAGGATTGCAAGTTTGCTAGGACTGGATGAAAAAACTGTTGCCAGGGGTCGAAAAGAGCTTCTAACAGGAGACTTCGAACCAAAACAAGTACGCAAATCCGGTGGCGGCCGCAAGCCGCTAAAAAAGGGGCTCCAGAAATAATTGCTCAGATTGAAAAAATCCTTGAGTACGAGACAGCCGGTGATCCCATTAGTGGTTTAAAATGGACACAGAAGACCCTGGTTAAGATTGCCGATCAGCTTACTCAAGTCGGCATTCAGATTAGCCCCAACACAGTAGGTAAAATTCTCAAAGAACTGGGTTTCTCTTTACGAGTAAACCACAAAAGACTTTCTAGATCCTCCAAAACATTTACGCCTCAGCAGCGTGATGCACAATTTGCCTATATTGCCCAGCTGCGCAAGAAATTTAAATCTATTGGGGCCCCTGTACTGAGTGTAGATACCAAAAAAAAGGAGCTTGTTGGTTTATTTAAAAATTCGGGACAAACCTGGTTGAAAAATCCCGCCCTGGTAAACGATCATGATTTTCGCTCCCAGGCGGAGGGAATCGCTATTCCCTATGGTATTTATGACCTGTTGGCCAAGCATGGTTCTGTGTTTATCGGCAACTCTCGCGATACTCCTGATTTTGCTACTGATTGTCTGGTACGATGGTATGAAAAAGAGGGCTGGTATCGTTATCCATATGCTGAACAAATACTTATTCTTGCTGACTGTGGAGGTAGCAATAGTTATCGCCATCGTGCCTGGAAGTATGGCCTACAGAATAAAATCTGCAATCATTATGGTCTTACTGTTACAGTATGTCACTATCCACCCGGAGCATCGAAATGGAATCCTATCGAACACCTCCTATTCAGCGAGATCAGCAAAAATTGGGCAGGAAGACCTCTGGATAGCTACGAAACAATACAAAATTACATTAGCACTACTTCCACAACTACGGGTTTAACTGTCAATGGCTATTTACATTCAAAAGAATATGTTACTGGGATAAAAATCACCGATGAGCAAATGAAAACACTGGCACTTAAACCACATGAACTTCACCCAAAATATAACTATACCTTAAAACCAGTTAGAGTATCTTTGGACAACAGAAACACATTACATAATATCCATGAAGGTAGACAAAAACTATTTTGTAATCAAAAACCGGAAGTTATTTTTGCGTGAACCCTAAGCAGGAGGAACTAATCGTGGGGATATTTAAAGTGTTAACAAAAATCTGCCC
>CAZMLU010000121.1:0-3518 GCA_964567295.1 uncultured Desulfovibrionaceae bacterium | reverse complement strand
AACTTCCGCAGCCGCCCATACAGCGCCAGGGGCCCTGCCATAAGTTCCGGGCCGGTACCGTTCCAGGAAAGAGGCAACATCTTGAAGATGCTTTCCCGTTCCATGTGGCAGCCGGCTTTCGAAACCAGCTTTAGGGCCTCATCTATGTCCCTTTTCTGAATCGCCAGGTAGGCCTCGGCCAGGTTTATCTCCTGGATGAGGTGCTGCGCTGCTCTATTCCCTTTTCCGGCCCCGCCTCTAACTTTATCGAGGGCTTTCCGGCGCGCCTTACGAAGCCAGGCTGCGGCTTCTTCCGGGGAGTCTTCCAGCAGCCCGGACCAGGCCATGGTCAGGCTAAGCACGCCGCTTTCTTCCAGCAGGCTGACCGGGAGCTGCTTTAACCAACCGCGAAGAACGGGGAAGCGGCTGCTCTCCCCCAGCATCTGCGGTGCTTTCTGCTCCAGAAGGGGGAGGGCAAGGTTGTACATCTTACCCTTTAAAAAATGGGTGACAGCTTCCGGAAGGAAACCCTCACTGCGGTACCAGGTGGCGGCGCGGCGGTGGAGCTCCGGCATGATATGTGCCCCCTCTTTATGCAGTTTGTGACGCAAAAACCCGCTTAAGAGATGCTGATACTTAAACCAACCCTTCTCCTCCGCAGGCAGCGGTTCAACCAGGGGACTGCGGGCGGCCAGCTCTTGCAGGGTTTCTGCGCTGCCATAGCCGGCGTCGTCCATAAGCGCATCGCACAGCGAAGCGCACTGGCGTTCCAGGATAGAGGTATGTAACATGAAGGAGCCTGTGGCGGCAGGCCATTCCGAGAAAACTTCTCCTTCCAGGTATCCATAAAGGTCTCCATGATCTGTCCCGAAATCCTGCAGGGCGCTGAGTAATTCTCCCCCATTATCCTGCCCCCGGCGCAAATAATCCAGGGCAAAATGCAGGATTTGCGCCCAACCGCCGGTCCGGGACTGCAAGAGCCCGGCCTCCCCGGAGTTCAGTTGAAAGTCCTGCAGGCGGCAGTATTCCAGCATTTCTTCCTCGGTAAAAAGAAGTTCTTTGGCCCTTATTTCTTGACGGGTAATTTTCAGAGGAGGTTGCAAAAAAGGAGGGAAGGTGCGCGCAAGCACGAACATATGCATATTTTCCGGTGCATAGCGGAGCAGATAGGCAATATTTTCCTGGATTTTGCGTTCTGTGATAAGATGAGAGTCATCCAGGACCACGATAAAGTCCCCCGGGTAACGGTCCAGCCAGTCAATGAGCCGGAGAAGGGCATCTTCCGTTAAGGCGGCTGCCTCAGCCGTTTCAGTTATCTCCGCTGAGGCAGCAAGCGTTATATTCCCCTCGGGATGCAGAAAGGGCTGCAGGTGATACCTGGTTCCGGGAATAATCTTATCCAGGCACGCGGTCAGGTAAACCCAAAAGCGCAAGAGATTATTATCCGCGGCATCCAGCGTGATCCACCCGGACGGAAGGCCTTTTTGCCGCAGCCACTGCGCTACCCCTACCGTCTTCCCGAAGCCGGCCGGCGCCACGACAGTGGTTAACTTCTTTTTTACTCCTTCTTGCAGCAGTTTCGCCACACGGGAGCGGTATATATGGTACGACGGCAAAGCAGGCACAGACAACTTGGCCTTCAGCATCAGGGGCCTTGTTGGCAGCAGTGTCAGGCCAGACCTTCTATTCTTTTTGCCCATGTTCTCCACCCTCCACGGTCATCGGAGTGTAACGATGAAGATGAAAAAAAGAGGCGCAGCTAACCCTTGCCGGCAGAAAAGATGACAAAAGGGTTATGATCACGCAGGTTATGCACCCTTATAAAACTGAAAAACCGACCTAAACAAAAGGTCGGTTACGCTTCCGGCTCCTTCCGGGATAAAGCGTCCAGTTGTGCCCGGAGATCAAAGCCCCCATAATTTGAAACAATAATTTTCATCAAGCACAGGAGTGCTGAAGAATTGAACGCAAGAATGATATTAACTAATACTACATAATTTTCGTTATCAATTCGCCATCATAAACGATTATTCTCTCTAATCAAAAAGGATTACTTTCACTAATCCAAAAGTATACGGGGGGCTGGAAATTATCTGCTATAATAGTGTAAGAATAATAAAGCTTGACCGAAGAGAGAGGTGCTGAGTATGGCAGAAGAAATTGAAGTGCGAGCTTTTGGTAAGCTGCATTTTCTTTTCAAGCAGAGAGGCTTGGAGCAGCCGCAAACTGTGACCTTCAACGGCCCCCTGACCGCCGAGCAGTTGAGGGAAAAAATGGACATACCCCAAGAAGATGTGGAGGTAGTCTTCATAAACCACCGCATCTGCCCCCTGGCCACATCACTCCGGTCAGGCGACCGAATAGCTTTCGTTCCCCCCGGTATTCCCACCATACACCGCTTCATGCTGGGTTTTTACGGTGCCAGAGAAGAAGACGAAAAACTGCGGAGCCAAAACAAGGAAGAATAGCTGCCCCTCTTACCGGCACATTGTTTCCTCTATGGTGATAACTTTGTGAAGTTGGATCTTGTCGAATAAATATTTGATGAACTTGTTGGTGATGTTGCTGACCTTCAACTCGCTATCCGCCGCTTGCAGCTTGCGCTGAAAAGCCAAGAGCACATTCAGCCCGGCTGCGTCGAACATTGCCAGATCGCCACAATCAAGCACAATAGTGCGATAATCTTTTTCCATTAGAATTGACAACATCTCCCGCAGCTCCTTGGCGCCACCATTGATCATGACTTCCTTTGGCAAGGTGACCACCACACAGGAGTTGCCATAATCCTCAACCTTCATAGCGGCTCTCCATGTTTTAACTTTTTCTTGCTTACTCTTTCCTGCCTGCTTACCTGCTTACTTACATGCCTGCTGGCCTTCTTATGTACCTCGTTACTCGCTAACGTGCATGTTAACTTACCTGGTTGTTCGCCTGCTTACCCGCTCTCTAGCATCAAAACCCACTTACTTGGATTTTAAGCCGGGGCGGTAAAATTCAGAGGGGGAGGTCGAGTGTGAGGGGATAACATGAAAAATAAGGGATACCATCATTCCCGCTGCGCAATTTAAAATGTGTTAAGTTTCCGAATTTTGTTTTATATATCTTAATTTTACCTTAAATCGTCCCAAAAGTCTATTAGAAATGCGCCGATTTTTGTTATTGAAATTTCTTATAGTAACCTCTGTTACTACAAATAACGGCTACTAAAAAACCCTTCAGCAACCAATTAATTTTAGCAGCCCCGTATAATTATCCGTGAATATCTGTTATAATATAAGCAGGTTTTCCACAATAATTATGGTGAGGGGTTACTGACATGGAAAAAAGTGCACGCAAGATTTACAAAAGCAAGTACATTGTCGCGGCCGTTGTGTTGATATTAGTAGCTGCGAGCCTCTTTGTTTACCAGGGTCGCAGCAATAACCGGGAGGGGATTGCCATGGAATGGGATAAAAAGGAAGAAATCGGGCAGGAAGAGCTGCGTGAACGCCTGACGGACATGCAGTACAAGGTCACCCAGGAGGACGGCACGGAACCGC
>CAZMLU010000120.1:0-3519 GCA_964567295.1 uncultured Desulfovibrionaceae bacterium | reverse complement strand
CGGCAAAGAGGCCATCCCTTACTTCCAGGAAACAGAACTTCGCGAGCTGATTAAGATGCACATGGAGTCGGTAGAGACCGATATAGATAAAATGGAAGGCAAGGGAGCCCTGAATTTCCTGGCCCTGGATGACCTGCCCCTGGCGGCTGAAGGTGAGGCCATCGATCCCGAAAGCATCATCAGCCTGGAGTTTGAAGGGAACAAACCATTTTTTCCGACCATAGAATCCTCCAGCGCCGATGCATTTCTTAAAACCATTCAAAGCTCCCAAAAAAAATGGATTATCATGGTCGATCAAGAGGGGGAACCCGGGATGGTTCTGAACTCCGATAAATTTATTCGCAATGCGCTGTTTAAAAAAGGCCGCTTCAATCCCTACTGGCACTGCCATCGCCCGATTATCGTGCGGGACGGGCAAATTCCCCTGGGGCAGCTCATCCCGCGTCTCAAGGTCAATCCCCAGCACAGCGATGATGATGTGATTGATGAAGACCTCATCCTGCTGTGGGCCGATGAGAAAAAGGTGATTACCGGCTCGGACATACTGGGGAGGCTTCTCCGAGGCATTGTTCAGAACCAGGCCATTTCCCTGGAGAAACCGGATTACCGTAGCGTTAGGGGTCGGTGAGAACTTACCGTCAAGGAGTTAAGCGGCGGGGCTTTCCTTAAAATTGGGAGGACAATTACGATTCGTTTTTCGGCCGGAGCGGAAGCAAGGACCATCCACCGCCTGCTGGAGTACAAACCCGATACGGGCTACCAGAGAAATGCGGATAATCCCCTGGAATGTGACGTGCTGATCATTGACGAAACCTCCATGGTGGACATCCTGCTTATCTACAACCTGCTCAAGGCGGTCCCCAATGAGGCGGTGGTCATCCTCGTGGGGGATGTGGACCAGCTCCCCTCGGTGGGGTCCGGAAATGTTCTGAAGGATATCATCGACTCTGGCGCCGTCAAGGTCATCCAGCTGAGCAAAATCTTCCGCCAGGCCCAGGGAAGTGCGATTATCACCAATGCCCATCGTAGTGGCGCCCCTCACCATGCAGCACTACATGATGCTGCAGAAGAACCTTTTCTATACCTGCGTGACCCGGGCCAAGCAAATATTCGTGCTGGTTGGCACCAAAAAGGCCATCGCTATTGCCGTCTCCAACGATAAGATACAGCAGCGGAACACCCTGCTGGCGAAAAGGTTGGCCGGGTTGCCCATAAATTAGCATGTTATAACAGGCTGATTCATAGAAGGAAATATTTAGTAAGCAACGAACTTAGATATTGAGAAACCTAATTCTGAACAAATTTTAAGCGAAGAATACTTGAAAGAAATAATATTTATGTTAGATATACATTTATTAAAACATGAACACATTGTTAGGAAGAATAAACTTATTCGCTTTTTTAGACGCGATGGTAATAAATTTATTAATAAGCAATTGAATAAAGCAATCTTTGGTTTAATTAATTCATTGGAATTATTATCTAATTTTACCGGGCAGTATATTTTTACACATCCAGTTCAAAGTAAAATGTATTGCTTATTACCTGATTTAAATGTTGAAAGAGGTGGCAATGATTCAATGGAAAGCAGAAAAATATATAATGAGAAAGCGGCTGAATTAAATAAACTTGTAATTGATGTTGAACAAAAATATAGTAATTACAGGAGTATAGTTAAGAAAATACTATATTTATAATATTTAAAGTTGTATTAAGGGTAACAAAAGGACAAAAAATCTTTGGATTTATATTAGGCGGAGACATATTCCAAGGCAAAAAACGATGCCGGCTCGCCCTAAGGGGCAGGGTCGGCTTTTCTTTTTAAGGAAACAAAGATGGAATGGGTTTCATAAATGCTCGCCCTTTGACTTTTACACTATGATTGATGTAAAAGGAAAAGCCGGCCTTTTCTATAGTTTTTTAAAATATTTTTTCGTTATTTTCGTTTTCCGGCCTTAATGAAATAAAGTAAGTTTGTATAATATTATTAGGGAAGAAATTTTTGCCGGGGGATAGGCATGGGTCGCTCCCTTGCTGAAAGTGGTTCGCCTGCCCTCCATTGTTCCCCCGGCAATTTTAAATAGGGCAGGGAAAGAAAGGCAGGTGATACTTAATGGAATGGAAAGACAAAATTAGAAGAGATGTGGAAAAATGGTTTCAAGAATTCAAAGGATCAGGTGTTTGGCTTCAAGAAAGAGCAGTTGAATTCGAGCATGGATTGAAGCTCACCGAAGAACAAAAAACCCAGTTATGGCCGATTTTTGACCCCTGTGAAATAAAGCCAAGAAGAGAAAATATTATCACCTTTAAAATACTGATGGCTAACCTGCTTGAGTACAAAGATAGACGGCCTATAATGTTAAGCTTAAGCCCTTATGAATGGAAAAAGACCCGGTACAGCCAGGCAGGGGCTTCAGTAATTGGCATGATAAATAAGCTGAAGGAAAGGGGTTTTTTAGAGATGAAAAAAGGTTTCCATACTGAGACGTTTTCCAGAAAAACAAGAATTTGGCCATCGGAAAAGCTCCTGCAATATTTCCGGCAACTGCCGAACGGTGTTATCTATGAACCCGTAGAGCTGGTGGAGCTTCGGGATGAAAAAGGTAAGTTGAAAGAATATCCGGAAACTGAGAGAACCCGGCGAATTCGCTCCATTCTGAAGCATGCTAACAGGGTGAACCAGGCCGCAGATATTCGCTATCATGGGTATAAGCTATAAGCTATCAGCTTTTTTGCATGCTATATTCAATCGGGAGTTTACTCTTTACGGCAGGTTACAGACCAGAGGGCACCGGCATTATCAAGGCTTTTCTGAAGACGACAGAAGGGAAATAACCATCAATGGAGACCCGGTTGTTGAGCTTGATTATAGCGGTCTACATCCCTATCTGCTGTATGCAAAAGAGGGGATTCAGTTTTGGAGAGACCCTTACTCTATCATTGACAGCAGGCCGGAAGTTAGACCGTTTCTGAAAATTATTTTATTAGCTATGCTAAATGCAAAAGACGAGACAGAAGCAGAAAGAACAGCTAATTACTGGTTATATCGAAACCATGAAGAGCGGGAGGATTTAGCGGAAATTGGAATTACAAAGGCCAGACCGTTGATTGAAAAATTCCGGCAGGAACATAAAAAAATTGACCACTATTTCTGCAATGGGAAGCAAACGTTTACGTATCATGAATCAGGATGCAGCTATTGCCCTGGATATTGTCAGGCACTTTACAGAACAGGATATTCCCATTCTTGCAATACATGATAGTTTCATTGTGCAGGAAAAATACCGGGATGAGCTTTATCGAACAATGAAGAAATTTTACAGAAAACATACCGGATTTAGAATACCGGTAAAGTAAAAATTTAGCCTGTGAACCCTTTATTTATGGGGATTTATCATAAAAACTATTTAGTTATGTATGGAATAAGTGCCGGATAAATAAGTAAAAGTAGAAAGGGGAAATAGAAGAGTATCCAACCTGGTTTACCAGCCTAGGTTAAGAAGGTAAAGGGAAGGGAAG
>CAZMLU010000119.1:0-3572 GCA_964567295.1 uncultured Desulfovibrionaceae bacterium | reverse complement strand
TCCAAATTATTGGGTTCCAGAGGCTAAGTAGGTTGCTTAAGATGAAACCACCAAAGAATTTACTTGCTTAAAGGTTACAGAAAGTTTATTAACTATAGCATAGTGAACAACCCACGTATCACGGTAATTAATGAAAAGGAACCTCTGATGACCATTGTTTTTTTGTACCGGAGTGTGCTTTAGTAATTGAGTGGGAAGAAATGAGTGACGGTGAACTAAAGGAAGGGGCTATAAATCAGAGTATCAATTACCTGAGAATCGATAAAAGTGATCAGCTGCAGGTTTTCACCGCAATATTTTGCCATAGGTGTTGCTGCTCTTGATCACAGCCGTTGCCATTTAAACATCTGCAAGACCTTGTCTTTAGGCTCTCCTTGAAGACAAACTTTTGTGATGCAAACATAGCTTGTTATCTAAGCGTCTATTGCGAGGTGTATTGCTTGGCAAGATTTGAGAATGTCAAAGTTGACCCCTGGTTGCAGGATCAAAGGGATTATAACGAATATAAAAAGATACCCAATGATGCTGTTTTTGTCTGCACTTATTATGTGTTTATGAACCCGATCGACATAGTCGAATCCGCTTATTTCAGGCGGACTAAAGAACAAGATGAGCTTTGGATTGCTCAACGGGATAATGAACTTTACGGCGACCTATCAGATTGTAGCATTAAAGACCAGTTTGATAGTTTTGGGTGTGCGGTAGTTGCCCCGAGTCAAGGCGACAAAGTTTCTTCAAGTAAAGGGTTGGTAACGCACCTCTTTCGTTCGCGGACCGGTTTCGCAAGCCCTTCAGGTTTTATTAAAAGTGGGATATTAGCGGAATCAGAGTATAAAGGAGTAATTGAGGGACTGAAAAGAGAGCTGGATTATTACTCTCAAGAAGCCCATGCCAATAAAAGCGAAATTGTTGATGTTGCTCAAAAACTCGGACTTTCTCCTGAGCCGACAGGTAGTGGGCCTCATGGCTGGAGTGCCGGATGCCCTGGTACCAACCATCCACTTTTTATTAGCACAGAGAGCAATACATATGGATGTGGCTGGTGTAGACGTAAAGGAGGGCCGGAGGAACTTCGTGCTTTTGTGGAAGAACGACGATCAAAGAAAATTCATATATCAGATACAAATGAAGAATTAGATTTCAAAATGGATGCCCATCTGACACACGAGGAGATCGCCAACTGGAGACGAGATCTGCATAGAATACCGGAATTGTCTTTCGAGCTTCACCAAACCTCTCAATATGTAAAACAACGACTGGATGAATTGCATATTCCCTATTATACAAGCGCTAAAACGGGCATTGTTGCTCTGGTTGAAGGGGCTTGCCCGGGGCCAACCATAGCACTACGGGCAGATATGGACGCCCTGGAAATAAAAGAGGAAACAAACCTGCCTTTTGCCTCCACCAACAACTGCATGCATGCTTGCGGCCATGACGCCCACATGGCAATACTTCTGGGGGCGGCTAAAATAATTACCGGGCATAAGGACAAGCTTAAGGGCAATGTCAAGCTGATATTCCAACCTGCTGAAGAAGCTGAAGGGGGAGCAAGGCCGATGATCCAGGAAGGCTGCCTGGACAACCCCAAAGTAGATGCCATTTTAGGCTTACATATAGGTCAGCTTTTCCCAGAAGTAGGTCTGGGCCAGATCGGAGTAGGCATTGGTCCTGTTATGGCAGCGGTATCCGCATTCTCAGTCCGGGTGAAAGGAAAAAGTGCCCATGCGGCCACACCGCATTTGGGGATTGATGCTATAACAACGGCTTCTGAAATGGTGTTAGCAATTCAAAAGATAATTAGCCGCGAGCTGAGCCCTACGAACCCAGCTACTATAAGCATTACCCAGATTAACGGAGGGAAAACATTTAATGCCATTTGTGATGAGGCAGTATTTAAAGGCGATTTTAGGACAGTTAATAAAGAAGATGAACTCTTTATTAAGAAACGGATAAAAGAGGTGTGCTTATCTATCGCGAAATCAAACCGGGGTGATGTGGATGTTGAATTTTTAGGAAGTTTCCCCGCAACCATTAATGATGAACCTTTAACTAAGAAATTTATAAAATCGACTGGTAAAATACTTGGAGAAGAGGATATTATCGAAATAAAAAAGCCAAGCTTGGGCAATGATGATATGGCCTATTTTTTGGAGAAGGTGCCGGGTATTTATTTTTTCTTAGGCTCACACCATCCTGAAAAAGGGATTGATTATCCGCACCACCACCCCAAATTTGACATAGAGGAAGGGTTTATGTGGGTTGGAGTTGCTGTTTTTGTGCAGGCAGTTTTTGATTATTGTGAAGGTAGTTACGAATAATAATTTAGGCTTGTTTAATAAAGTGAAAAAGGTAAGGAGCAGGTTATAGAGAAGATATAGAATGATTACAATTTGTGGGTCAATACAACGCTATGTTGGTGTTTAAATGAGAAAAAAGAGTATCTCTGAATTAGATAAACTGTTTTGGAGATGAACCGTTTTTAAGAAACCTATTGCGGGCTTATCCTGTCAGTGATCCTGTTCTAAAGGTTTTGCTCCATAGATTTGCTCTTTTGAGTGAATTGCCGAAGGTAAAAATCTCGCTGTTTGATAAGGATTTATCAGTTGAAACACCTCTCTATCTCGAAACTAGCTCTGAAGCTTTGACTATCCGCTGGCCCCAGGGTTCTGCTCCGTTTGAAAAGGCAGGCAATGTTGAGTTATCGACTAATATTGAATACACCGGGAAAGTGAGGCAGCAATTTGATCTAGCAATTGATGAATTGTCAAATAAGCGCTGGGATATTAGCAGCTTTGAAGAGTTCTTACAAGGAACAAAAGTAGTTCATCTGGGGAGCGGAGATCAAAAAGATTGGAATGAGATTATTGGTGAGTTTCTCCCTTCGAACATCATTAATGTAGAAATATATGACCGCTATTTAAGAAACTAGTATCAGATTAAAAGCCTTGAACTGCTACTTGATGCTTTGCTGGGATATGCAGCAGAGGACGGCATCACTGTAAAGTTGACAACAACCAGTGCAGAACCAGAAAATACTCAAAACAAATTCCGGATAATTCAACGAAAGTATGAACCTCATCAGGTCATGCTAAAATATTCTGTGCAAAGCCCAAACAATGAGTTGCCTCATTACCGCAGGATGAAAATTTGTTCAAGGGAAAGAAAGATCACCATCTGGCTGGATCGCGGTCTTGACATCTTCAGATTTGAAGATCTTAGAAAGCCAACGTTTAGAACAATCGAAAGTTATCTTGTCATTGAAGAAAGCCTTGTAGAAAGGTGAGTGAGCTGCTGGGCCGTAACGCAAGTGAACACACAGGCAGCCTTGAAAATTCAAAACCCGGAGGCCGAGCCTTTGTGTACTTTTGGTCCCCTAACCCATTTGGACAGACCGGGTAGATCTATTAAAAATTCTAGAGTGGTGGGAGGGGATAGAAGGAAAACAAACGGTAACAGCCTCCAGAGAAGAAGCTGAGGGTGATTAAGGAATCCCAAGAAACAGGGAACACCTCTTTTGTAGCCCGTCGCTATGAACTCTCTTCAAGCATGGTAAACAGATGGGTCCGTGA
>CAZMLU010000118.1:0-3577 GCA_964567295.1 uncultured Desulfovibrionaceae bacterium | reverse complement strand
GGGCAGGAGCCACTTATGAGCGAAGCGAATTAGTGAGCTGACGCCAAGTCCTGTCGGGCCTGCCCATACACCAACTTTTGCAGTACATTTAGGGTTATAACTACATTTATTTGCTGCAATTAGTTGGTGATACTTATTTTGTCCGATAACTGCACACACTGCAAAAGTTGGTGTGCGGGCCTGCATTACAACAATATAGACCTCCCGTTGGGAGGTCTATATTGTTGTAAATAAATAAAGAGAAGCGATAGGACTTGAACCAGAGGAGGGAGCTTAGTATCTAAGCAGCTGTCAGTTTTGAGCTGCGAGCTTTCAGTTTGACAATTAACTAATAGCCCGATCAGCTGTTAGCTGTCCGCTTAATAATCAGTCAGTAGGGAAATAGGTGTTCTACTATTCTCTGGTCTCAAAGTAATGGATTTCTAAATAGTGTGTACTAATACATGACACAAAAAAGTTTAATGATTTGGTGTTGGATAAACAAAAGACCGGAATAATTCCGGTCTTTGGAATTAAAGAAGCAAAAGGGTACTTATTCTTTTGCCCCCGCTTCTTTTAATATTTCGACGATATTATCGTTACCTCCTTTTTCGGCGGCTCCCAAGGCCGATATTCCCGCGGATCCTTTTGCTTCCATGTTTGCACCATGTTCAAGCAAAAGATTCGTGGTTGCAACACTGCCATTAAATGCTGCTACCATTAGAGCTGTTACACCAAATGCAGCTCTAGTATTTAGATCAGCGCCAAGCCCAATCAGTGTCTTGACGGTTTCAACTTGATCGTTCTGTGTCGCTAACATCAAAGCCGTCCATCCATCTTCGTCTTCTGCCCCCACATTAGCACCATGTTTGACAAGGCGTTCAACTATTTCATTCTTTCCCCGCAATGATGCGCGCATTAAAGCCGTCTGGTTTTGTTTATCTCTGGCTTCAATGTCTGCCCCGTACCTGATCAGGAACTCGGCGGGCTCCAAGTAACCCACTTCAGCTGTTCGTATTAAAGCAGTCGCCCCGTATTCATCCTTGGCATTAATTTCTGCTCCATGTTTGATCAAGAGTTTGGCGGTTTCTAGATGACCCCCAAGTACCGCGGCCATGAGAGCTGTTGATCCAGACTCACTTCTTACTTCAACGTTTGCACCCTGGTCTAACAGCTCTTTCACCTGTGTGCTATTACCTTGGTGAGACGCCTTGAACAAGTCCTGATTCAACTGAGTATTCATTTTGTCCCTCTCTTTCTGGGTTCCATTTTTGTAACAGAGGTTCGTTAAAGGACTGGTTTCTGGTATAAAAATACCAGATGGAATATGTTTAGTCAAGATTATGTATTAAGTAGATAGTAGATCGTAGTTTAGTAGCAAAACAGCTTTTAGCTTCTAGCTGTGAGCTGTAAGCTTAATAATAGTAGGGAAATCAGGCTTCAAAAATCGGTGAATTTATGGTTGAATGGAGGGGATGGTGATGATCTATGCCGGAAAATAAAAGCGACAGGATGTAGAATTAACACCATCAATCTAAGATAGCGAATTTTAATAAACGCCAGTTATCGGTATCGGTAAACCATTTTTAACAAATACCATGGCCTTTATCTTTTTAGACGAAAGTGGAGATCTTGGATTCAGTAAAGGTTCAAGCAGGTGGTTTCTTTTTACTATTGTTTTTTGCCCGAACAAGCGAAAGCTGGAAAAAGTTATAAAGAAAGTCCATAAATCTCTGCGTAAGAAACATAATAATGTTTCTGAACTACATGCCTATCATGCTGATGATATAACTCGTAAAAGGGTGCTCAAACTTTTAGCCGAGTTTCCCGATCTGCATGTTTTTTGCGTTGTACTTAACAAGAAAAAGGTTTATACAGATCTACAGAATCAGAAGAATTACCTTTATAACTATACCGCCAATATTCTGTTGGCCCGCCTCCATAATCATGACATTATAGATATCAATGAGCACTTCGATATGTACATTGATCGAAAAGACACCAACAAGAATCTGAGAAGAAATTTCGAATCATATTTAAAGAACTCGCTAAAAGATAAGAGAAGCGGAAAAATTGATATTACGCTTAGTGCTTCGCATGAAGAGAAAGCTTTGCAGGCAGTTGACTTTATTTCTTGGGCAATTTTTAGAAAGTATGAGCGTAGCGATTACGAATATTATGAGATCATTAAGAATAAGGTTATAGAAGAAAATTTACTGTTTCCATAAACAAGAAGGCCTCTCGCTTTAACGGGACGCCATTCGGTATCCCAACGCAAGAGGTCTTACTTCTTACTTATAAGATACCAGAGAATGTAATGAATGTAAATAGATAATTATCCCCAGCGTAAATATAGCTAAGATCAGGCAAAAAAGTTGAGTGGTTAGTAGTCAGTAGATGGAATAATCAGTAGTTGGTAGTCTGTAGTCAGTAGCTAGTGGTTAGTAGAGAAATCAGCTTCAAAAATCGGTGAATTTATGACAGAATGTAAGTAATTACTTCTAGTAAATTAAGCTAATTATGACCACTAAAAGCAAACAACCAAGAGAATTTAAAGATCACTGGCATGAGCCGGTATCAGATAAGTTTTATGATCTGATGGAGGCGGCAGAGCACGACGACGATGATGTTTTAGAACTCATCAACACCGACCCGGACTATTTCGACCCCTATCTCTACTTGGCTGACCTGTATCGAGACGAAGATAAAGACGAGAAGGGGGCGCGGGAGCTGGAGGCTGTTGCGTTTGAACGCGCTCTCCTTTATGTGCTGGATAGTAACGACGAATGGCCGGATACCATACCCTGGGGTTTTATGGAAAACCGGCACATAGTACGTGCGCTCGCCAGAGGTGCTGACAATTTTTGGAAAGATGGAAGGATCGAGGAGGCGCTGGAAATATACCGCAAGCTCTTACAAACCAACTTAAATGACAACATTGGCGCTCGCTACTCTATCGTCGGTCTGCGGTTAGGACTGTCTTATGATGACTATATACAAGAAGTGTGGCCGGAGCCGACCATGCCGGCTGATCATATCAATAATTGGTTTGCCAAACATGCGCCTCAGTTTGCTGAAGAATTAAAGGAGTGGCAGGAGTATTGCCAAAAAGAGCTTGACATTGACCAGCCGTTTTAAGATATGAAAAATCAAAACCAAAAACATGCTGTCTATGTATTTATAGATGCTTCCAATATCTGGCAAGCCCAAAAAGCAAAGGGGAGATTCTTTGATTACGAAAAACTAAGACGGTTTTTGAAAAACAGCCACAAAGCCGATGTTATAAAAGTTTTTTACTTCACCGCTTTTCCGGCTGACGGCACAAGAGATTATAGTATCGACGGCAAACACAAATTCTTTACCTATCTCAAAAAAGGTCTCGGTTTTATCGTTCGCAAGAAGGAACTCAAGAGAATCGCTGTTTCTACAGAGGAAGGAGACGCTATAAAAGAAAAAGGCGATATGGATGTTGAAATATCCATAGATGCTTTGCATCACAAAGATAAATACGACACCGCCATATTTTTTACCGGCGATTCGGATTTTCGGAGTAAAGAAACTTTTCGGGGCCTAAAATTATTCTTTACCGTTGTTTTTC
>CAZMLU010000117.1:2385-3579 GCA_964567295.1 uncultured Desulfovibrionaceae bacterium | reverse complement strand
GTCAAGAATAAGGAGCTGGCCCACGAGATCATGGATTTCTGCGGCAAGGTCTGCGCAGAGGCGGCCCGTATCTACCGCGATATTGGCTGTGAGATTATCGCTATTGTAGACCCTGTGGCCTCCCAGATCCGTGCTGAGACTTTCCGCGAATATGTGACCCCGGCTTGCCAGGAAGCGATCAAGGTAATCCATGATGCAGGTCGTGTTTCCAGTTTATTTATCTGCGGTGATTCCACCAGGGTGATGGAAGAGCTCTGCCAGGTTGGAACCCATAGTTTCGCCGTCGATGAGCAGATGAATATGAACTACATCCGTGATCTGGGTGTGAAATATGGTATGGGGTTTGGTGGAAATCTTAAGTTAACGCTGGCTCTTTCCCTGGGCATCATTGACCCCCGGGAGGATGCAATTGTTAGCATGGCTGCCTGCGGCAACACCGGCTATACCCTGGCCCCTGGCTGAGACATGCCCTTTGATGTTCCGGCGGAACATATAGACAAAGTGTTGGAAGCCAAGGCATGGTATGAGAAGTATTACACCAAGTACCCCACGAGTGTTAAACCGGGGTTCCTGACCCTTGAAGATATGAAAAAGTAAAGGGGTGAAGAAATGAGTGGAAAGCTGGTTATAGATATCGTAACCCTTGACGCTGTTCAGTGTGCAGCATGCACGTATATGATGGAAACTATTTCCTCTCTTCCTGAAGACATTAAGCAGCATTTGGAATTCAGGGAATGGTCGATTAAAAACGAAGAGGGAATCAACAAATTCATGGAGCATGGCGTTAAAGTCCTTCCCACGGTTGTGATCAAGGGTGACCTGGTCTTCGAAAGTCTATATCCCACCCTTGACGAGATGCTTGATGCCCTGGAAGCGAGAGCAGAGACGGATGAACTGAAAGCTGCTATTACAAAAGCTCGCCAGGAATCGGAAGCGAGCTGAAAGAAATATACAAAAGAAAAGAGGGGTAAAAGGATTTATACTCCTTTTGTTTCTCTTTTCTTTTCCTGTTCAGGAAGGATGCTTTCATGCCCTTTCCCCAATGGTTGCTTAAAGGTATGCCAAATTATAGTGAACTTCATCGAACCGGTCGGGCGATTACTGGATTACACACAGTTTGTGAAAGCGCTGCCTGTCCAAATATATGTGAATGTTTTGCTTCTGGCCACCTTACATTCCTTATATTAGGAAGTA
>CAZMLU010000117.1:0-2285 GCA_964567295.1 uncultured Desulfovibrionaceae bacterium | reverse complement strand
GGCGAAACCGGATGTTATAGGTCATAACCTGGAAACGGTGAGACGTCTGCAAAAAATGATCAGGCCCCATGCTGGTTATGAAAGTTCACTCTCTGTATTGCGTTCGATCAAAGAGATAGACGGAAACATAATAACAAAGAGTAGTTTAATGTTGGGTCTTGGGGAAGAAGATGAAGAGATACTGGAAACAATGCAGGATATCCGGGAAACGGGATGTGACGTCCTTACTCTTGGCCAGTACAGGCAACCGGGCCAGGAACAAATACCGGTGAAACGGTTCATGCTGGAGGAAGGTTTTGAATATTTGCGTTCCCAGGGGCTGGCGATGGGATATCAAAAGGTTATGGCCGGTTCCTATGTGCGAAGCTCCTATAAAGCAGGCGAGATTAGAGATTTGCTGGAGGAAAAGTATGTTTTCTGAGTGGCGTATTTTACCCTGTGGTGCCAGCACGGGAGCTTATAACATGGCTGTGGATGAGGTCCTTTTAAACGGGGTTATTGCCGGAACATCGCCTCCAACGCTGCGATTTTATAGCTGGCAACGGGATTGCTTCTCCTTTGGTTTTCTACAGAGGGTAGATGAGCAGATTCGCAAAAAATGTGAAAGCCAGGGTGTGGATATGGTGAGAAGGCCTACCGGGGGGTATGCTGTTTTGCACGGCCGGGATCTTTGCTACAGTGTTGCTGCTCCGTTGGAGGCCCCATTGGATTTTTCTCCAGACCACGCAGGACGTCTGCTTGGGGACGCCTTGGCCACAGGACTCTGCTATCTCGGAGCGCCGGTTGCACTTGCTTTATTTGAAGAGCGTGATCAGCTTACAACAGAAGAAATATCCTGTGCAGCGGCAGCCTCCCTTAACGAGATAACATTGGGGGGCAAAAAGATCGCCGGCAGTGCTTCCTTGCGACGTAAAGGATGTTACCTGCAGCATGGTTCCATATTTTTAGAATTTTACGGGGAACGGATTGCTGAGCTGTTATCGGGGCATGATGGGTGTGCCTCCAGCGATCACCGGTCAGCCGGTTTGCGGCAAGTCTGGGACGGGGAGTTTTCCCTGACTGAGCTGATAAGGGCTTTAAGGAACGGGTTCAGGGAACAATTAGATGTGAGATTGGTGCCGGCGAACCTGGACATTGCAGAAGAAGAAGCAGTTCAAATACTTATCAACGAAAAATACACAACCTTGGATTACAGAAAACGAAGAGGGAGGATCTAAAGGCAATATGCTTGACCTTATTGTGATTGGCGGCGGTGTGGCAGGTTATGCGGCGGCACTGCGGACGTCTCAACTGGGCGGCAAGGTACTTTTGGTGGAAAAGGACAAGCTCGGGGGCACATGTTTACACAGAGGCTGTATCCCCTCCAAGGTGCTTTTTCAACAGTCTGCAGTGGTTGAAGATTACCGGTCTGCCCTGAAGAGTGGATTGTTTGAAGACGAAGCGACTATCAAGCTCGAGGCGGTAGCCAACCGCCAGAATGAAGTGGTTCACCGGCTCTACCTTGGGCTGGAGTATTTATTCAGGAAAAGGGATATTCCCGTCATCCATGGTTGCGCGCTGATTGAAGGAGCTGGACGGGTACTGGTGGAAAAAGATAATGTAGAGTATTACAAAACCAGAAATATACTTATAGCTACTGGTTCAGAGGAAAAAAAGTTAGCTGTCCCTGGCAGTTCTTTCGCCCTGAGCGCTGAGGATGCTTTGGCACCTCCTGCTGCCCCCTGCAGCGTGGTGATTATAGGAGGGGGGAACACCGGCCTGGAACTGGCCAGCGCATATTCCTCTCTAGGGTTTAAGGTGGCTGTTGTGGAGAAAGAAAAGTTTATTTTGCCTTCCCTGGGGGATAGGGATACCAGTAACTGGCTTTCCTTTCTTTTCAAACGCAGAGGGATAGAGATCATTCCCTCTACAGAAATTGAGGCCATTCAGGGGGCAAAAGAAGGCCCCAAAAAAGTTGTTCTAAAAACCCGTTCCGGCTTCAAAGAGCTGGAAGCAGAACTGGTGATCGCTTCTTTAGGGAGAACTCCCCGGACAGAAGCAGTGGATGATAGCTTGGGGATTGTAAAAACGCCGCAGGGCGTTGCTGTTAACGAAAAACAGGAGACAGGTGTGGCAGGAATTTATGCTGCCGGTGACGTAACCGGCCCCCCTATGCTGGCTCATCTGGCCTATTTTGAAGGAATTACTGCTGCTGAAAATGCATTGGGCGGCGATGTGTTGCTGGGGAAAAATACCATTCCTGCGTGCCTGGCTGCCAATCCTTCCCTGGCATGGGTTGGTCTGAC
>CAZMLU010000116.1:0-3634 GCA_964567295.1 uncultured Desulfovibrionaceae bacterium | reverse complement strand
TAGTCCAGGTAAACTTTCTTCACTTAACATCCCTCCAGGATATTAGTACTTCCCTGCCTTATAATTAACACAGGTGCAAGCTGAGAATGTTGACAGGTACCCCGTCCCCCTGACAACTCCCTGCTTACATCCCTTCACCCAGAAACCTGTTCAACAGGATATCTTCAACATTCATCCGGCTATCAATGACTGCAAGGACCCATACCGTATTCTTTTCAACTCGATACATAATTCGCCAGGGCCGGCTGATTAATTCCCGGTAAATTAAAATGCCATAATATCTTAGCTCCGGCACAATTCTTTCCCGTAAGGGCAGCTGTTGTAAATGAACAGCCTTTTGTTTAATGGCAAGATAGACTTTTTCGGCCTGATTATTGCTGTCAGCGCGAATATATTGGATGATTCTTAGAAGATCCTGCCTTGCGGTCTGTGTCCAGAAAACTTGATATGTTCTTTTATTCATGATCTGTATTTTCCAGATCACCGTCTAATTCTGAGAATAATTCATCTTGCGAAATAACCTTGTTATCGGTTATATCACGCTCTCCCTGGGCCATTAACTTAAACAGGCCCAGAGCATTTCTCATTTTTTCATAGGATTCCGTATCGAGTAACACCGCTTTGGCTTCTCCGTTTTGGGTAACATAGATCGGCCGGTGTGTCTCATTCACCTGAGTCAATACTTTGGCTGCATTCGCTTTGATATAGGAGATAGGCCGGATATCTTTATTAGTGCTCATTTGTTTTTTCACCCCTGTACAAATAAGATACTAAATTTGGACCGACCTGTCAATGATTGTTTGGAGGGGGAATGGTATGGGGAGGGATAACGGCCGCAAACACAGGGCTTAATGGGCATATTCTTTCTGGGGTTTTACTCTCTTAGAAGGTGTCACAGGTGTCACCGGTGTCACAGGGGAGGCAGATTGTTTCAGCAGTCCGGAATGTGTTTGGCAAGTAAAAAATACATAGTGTGGCAGCTAAAATGTGCAGAAACTTAACAGCCCCCCCTGTTCCTCTCCAGACTTTGCAGACCTGGAAAACTGATGCGGTGCGGCTGTTGTGCGGGAAATTGGCCGGCTCCTCGAGAAACATATAAAAAGCTCAATCGTAACAGCATTTCCTCCCAATAGGAATTCTGTTGCTTTAACCAAAGTTGCTGATGCTTCTTTTAGGATTGGCAGAAAAAAAAAAGCAGATAGTTTGTTTCCTCAAAGGGTTCAAAAACCAGATGGCTTTATTATTGAATGCCCTAAACGGTGGACATAACAACAATAAGCTTTTTAGTGATCAAATAAAACAAAATGTATTAGTACCAGTTATCTGGGAAAGTAAATCCCATGAAACCATAATTTATTCGAGCATAAAATCTTCCTCATAAAGACTCAGTATACCGGCATTTGGGGAAAGTGGAGCACCCCCAGAATTTACCCCTGGCACCGTTCCGAATAACCATAGAGTATCCGCACCGAGAACATATCTTTACATCACTATAGTTTTTGGCAACTCTACTCGCTATCTTCCGGTCCTGGTTGCGGCTCAGAACATCCACCAGCCAATAACAAAATAGTCACCATAATAAAAGCAGACGCCCCCAAAGCAGCATCACCGGTCTTTAGCAGCACGTATAAAAACAAAATAACAGCAAGGCCCAAAACAGTCATGGCCACGCTGTATAATAAACTACTGTCCCTCATTTTCCTTGCGTTCCCGGAACGCCCTAAACCCTTCTTCAACTTATGATCCAGCATAGGAAATCCAATCGATAAAAATATAAAGCCCGCCCCAAAAACTGCCAGCCCCATATAAAGGTTTGCGGTCTTTACCCACGCCAAGACAGCCAAAACCAGGGCGGCAATAAGTCCATAATCAACCACTAGATTGTATAATGCAGGTGGAATGCCCTTTCTCATCTTAATACCTCCTGTGTGTTTGTGGCAGTCTATATATATCACTCTAAACACACATAATAGCAAGCATTATATTAAAATTTTCGGATTTATTATTAATGGAGGTGATGCAGATGGCTAAAACAGCTAATCTCAATATACGAATTGACCCTAAAACCAAGGAAGAAGCAGAAAAACTGTTTTCTAATTTTGGCATTACAATCACAGATGCAGTCAATTTATTTTTGCATCAGTCTTTATTGTCAGGAGGCTTGCCTTTTTCGGTGAAACTCCCGGAACCTAATGCAGCAACCTTAACCGCAAGGAAGGAAATTGAAGAAATGATTACTAAAAAATCTTCAACCTCTTCCCAAAGCGTCGATGATTTTTTCAAGGATATGGATTTAGATGCGAACCGTTAGGTATTCCAGCCAATTTAAGAAAAATGTTAAACTCACCGCCAAACGCGGATACAAAATGACCCGATTGTATGAGGTCATGAAAGCACTCGAGAACGAAGAGATCTTGGATGCTAAATCATAGGATCCGGAAGCCATGACCCGCTCACCGACTTACTTTTAACAGCAATACTGGGACTGCTGCATCACACAACATAACCGAGGGCAAGGCCCTTATTCTATTCAACATCCAAAGCCGACATGGAGGAGATATGGGAGGCCCTGCCCATGAAAAGAAGGACCAGCGATATGGAGGAAGTTGAAAAATTTGTCAACTACCGCTGCAACCATCGATAGCTTCTTTTTTTTCAACTGTTTCTATGTGTTTTTACTTCTTTGCTAATGATGGTTTTTCTTTTCTATTATTTCTTCTTCTTGGAGAATTTTGATCATTTCAAGAAGCTCATCTTCTTCATAATCTTTTTCTAATTTTTGAAACCCAAAGCCCTCATAAAGCTTAATTAAATACGGTATATCCTTGCACTCCAGCAAAATAATTCTACCACCCAACCGGGCTTGTCCTCTTAATAATGTGGCAAGACAATAGTGCATGACTTCAGAACCTGTAATACAATCTTCATAAAGATCATTCTTACCTAATTGCCCAATAAGAATTGTTGGAAACTCTGTGATTATTTTTCCCTTTCTTTTTGAACTAAAGCCATCAAGATATTTTGTTTTGTTTCCTGACAATAATTCCTCTGGCACCTTTAATACTTGTAGGCCTAAAGTATAATAGGCTAGAACTTTGAATGCATCTTCTTCATCATTAAAAATTAAAAAAGTCCTACTCTTACCCAGCTTTTCAAATAAAATTGCCTTAGTTTTTAGGAAATTCTCAATATCAGGCTCCCTTATACAAAAAAAAATAGAAATAAGTTCTTGAGCTTTATCCTCATCACTTATTTCTATTAGCTTTTTTAGCGAGATAACATTCGTTTTAATTTAAGTTCACCTCGCCTCTCATTTTCAGGCGATAACAGTTCTTTTTTTATCTTTACGCTCTTAGTGGGAGTGGATACTATTCTTTCGAATGACTCCACAGCCTTCTTGGTATTCAACGTGAAATCTTTATTAAAGGACGATGTGGCCATTCTAATCCCTCCTTTTATTTACACAGGTAATTGCCAAGCACAATCCTATGCAATTATTATATCACAGCTGCAATTAAATTAACAGAGCCGCTGCGCCCTTCAACTTTTCTGTTTGGCCCCGGCTTATAAAACTCAACCGGCTCCAGCCTTTCATCTCCGACAGGAACACATTCTCCTGATATGACTTCTCCTG
>CAZMLU010000115.1:0-3680 GCA_964567295.1 uncultured Desulfovibrionaceae bacterium | reverse complement strand
GTTAATACTTCATGATTAAGAATTAAAGTGCGACCCGCCTTCACAGCAAGGTGGGCTTTGTTTTACGCTTACGGAAACGGGCCAGTTGCGGTACATAGCCACCTGGTCCCCGGGCCCTGCGGGATAAAAGGCTGCTCTTTGCCGGCCCTCTACTCGGACCAGGCGGTGTTGTTGATCGTTTCGCACAAGGTGGGATGGACATGCATCATGTCCTGGAGATCATAGACTGTGGCTCCGAAGCGTATGGCCGTGAACAACTCGTGGATTAACTCGCCCGCTTCCGGTCCGATAACATGTGCACCCAAGATCTTACCGTCATTGCTATCGCTAAGCAGCTTAATAAAACCGTCTGTCTTTGCGATGGTCTTCGCTCGCAAAGAGGAGGAGAAAGGAAAGCGTTGGACTTTCACCTTGTAACCTGCCTTACCTGCCTCAGCTTCTCCCATGCCCACTCCCGCTATCTCCGGTTCGGTGAAAATGGTGAACGGAACCAGCCTACCCGTGGTAACAATCTTTTCGCCCTTTAGCATATGCCTGGAAAGCAGTAAACCGTCGTGCCATGATTTATGGGTAAACATTGCCCCGCCGATCACGTCTCCGATAGCCCAGATACCCCTGGCGCTGCTTTCAAAATTTTCGTCAACGGTGATAAAACCTTTCTTATCCGTCATGACTCCTGTCTTTTCAAGGTTAAGCATATCAGTGTTGGGAGTCCTTCCCGTGGCGACCAGGATTTGCTCGGCGCTGTAATGTACCGGGCCCTTGTCTGTCTCATCTACAAGGAACACAGAGCCGTCCTCTGCACCAACTGAACCGATATTGACCTTGCTTTTAATCGTAATCCCTTCCGCTTCCAAAACTTTGCGGATTTCCTCCGATATTTCCGGTTCAAGGTTTGAGGCCGGCCGGGCGCCGCGTTGAATAACGTTCACTTCAACACCCAGGCGTGCAAAAAGCTGGGAAAACTCCAGGGCAATTATACCGGCGCCCAGGACAAGGAGACTGCCAGGAAGTTCCTTCATTGCCATGGCAGAAGTCGAAGTCAGGTAATCGAGATCGCTTAAACCCGGCACCGGCGGCACGGCCGGCCGTGCTCCTGTCGCAATTACTATTTTATCAGAAGTAAGAGATTCACCGTTAACTTCCACGGTATAAGGGGCGGTGAAGGTCGCCTCTCCCTCGTAAAGGGTGATATTTTCACTTTCCTCGACCCCTTTATAGCTTCCGCTGCGTTTTTCTCTAATAAACTGCTCTTTACGCTGGACCATCGCGGGCCAGTCCGCCCGCGGGGGCTCTGCAATAACGCCCAATTTATGAGCGTCACGCACTGCCTGCATGGCCCTGCCCGAGCTGATCAGCGTTTTGGAGGGAACACAGCCTGTATTAATACAGGATCCGCCAAGTAAGCTGGATTCCACGATCGCCGTTTTCCAGCCTGCAGCTGCGGCCCGAAAAAACATTCCCATACCGCCTGTGCCGCCACCCAGAACAATCAAATCATATTTTTTCATTTTCAGCTGACCTCCCTCAGTATATAATAAAATTTGGTAAAAGATGTAATAGAATTTGGTGAAAAGATCGCTCATCCCAGTTATGATTATAAACCGCTTATGGATATGAAGAATAAACCGCCGATGACTGGAGGTAGATAGTTTTCTACAGGCATAACCGGCTACATTTTTTATTTTATCACACTGTAAACAATATTGAAACCGGGATAGTGCCTAAAGATTTAAAGACCCCCAGCGCAGCAGCGCTTAATTTTTTATATGTTTCATCGCCCTTGTAATCATGCAGCTTTGGTCACCCGCGTTTTTGCTCAGAAAATCTTGTCTTCCATTTGCAGGGATGTACCCTACTTTCGTCAAATTTAAATAAAGCGCAGGCAAAATTATATAATCGCGCATTTTCTCATTTAGGGGACAAGGTATGAAACAATAAACCGTGGAGGTCATCTACATGCTGCCTGAAAACGACTATCAGAAAATAATTGATCCACAATCCGTGGCGCTGGTGGGGGTAACCAGCCGCGTAGGGAAAGGGAGCAACAACCCTTTGGAAGTTCTACTGGAATGGGGCTACCAGGGGAAAATCTATCCCATCAACCCCAAAGGAGGCAAAATTCTGGGGCACCAGGTTTATAAATCAGTGCTGGATATACCGGAGATACCCGACCTGGCGGTAATCTGTGCGCCTCGTGATGCAGTCCCGGAGCTTTTTGAACAATGTGGCAGGAAAAAGGTCAAGTTTGTCATTATTGTTGCCCAGGGATTTTTTGATGGTGACGAGCAAGGTAAAATGATGCAGGAAGGGCTGTTCCAAGCGGCGGACAAATATGGGATACGGGTACTGGGCCCAAACACCCTGGGGGTAGTTAACAACTTCAACCACTTTTGCACTTCCTTTATGCGATTTATGAATCCTCCCGCCGAAACGGGAATCCTCTGCCAATCGGGGGTATTTGTAGTTGGTGCGCCGCAGGTAACCGGTGGCATAGGAATCTTAATTGACACCGGCAACACAACGGACTTGGAATTCTCTGACCTGTTGGGCCACCTGGCCCGGGATTCCCGCCTGAAGGTAATCAATCTCCATATGGAAAGCTTGCGAGACGGGGCCAAGTTTATGGAAGCGGCCAGAGACACCGCAGCCCTAAAACCGGTAATTGTCTACAAAACAGGGGCCACTCCCTCCGGTTCTAAAGTCGCCAGTTCTCATACTGGTGTCCTGTCCGGCGAAGACAGGGTCTTTGACGCGGCCTTCAAACAGTGCGGCCTTCTCCGGGTCGGGGACGTGGAGGAAATGAACGATCTCAGCAAAGTATTCAGCACTTTTAAGGGCATTAAAGGAAACAGAGTGGGAGTCGTCTCTATATCCGGAGGCGCCGCCATCATCGCCGTGGACGCCTGCTCCAGGTATGGACTGGAGATTGCCTCCCTAAGCAGTGAGACCCAAGACCGACTAAGTGAATTGTTTCCTTCCTGGGGACACTGCACCAACCCCATGGATATGTGGCCGGCCGGCATGTTCCACGGTTATCACAACTCCTACCGCCGTATCCTGGAGGCTTTTATGGAGGACCCGGGAATAGATTCCGTAATCTGCATCACCGGTTCATTCCTGGACAAAGAGGGTGACTTTCTGGATACTACCGAGCTCATTCGGGAAATTGCCGCTAAAAACCCCCATAAGCCGATAGTTGCTTGGACTTACGGTCAGCGTTTTCAAGAATATGCCCGGGAATTTGAAAAAGAAAACAATGTTTTATATTTCTATTCCATCGACCGGGCTGCCAGGGCACTCTCTGGCCTGTATAAATATCACCACCACCTTAAGAATAAACAAGAGCCGCCTGTATCCCTTCCGGCGAATGCCGGGCAAGCCCGGGTGGCGAAAATTCTTGCTGCTAACAAACCGGGAAACCTGCCCCAGGCGGAAGCTTTCAAAATCCTGGAAGCTTACGGTATTCCCGCAGCCCGTTGGGGAACAGCGGCAAATCTTGATGAAGCCCTCTCCCTGGCGGAAAGCATAGGCTATCCGCTTACCATGAAAATACTAAGTCCGGAAATCGTCCATAAATCTGATGTGGGGGGTGTTCGGGTAGATATCAAAAACGCCGGGCAGCTGCAGGAGGCCTTCACGGCAATGCTCCGGGAAATCAAGGCCAAGCGGCCGGATGC
>CAZMLU010000114.1:0-3682 GCA_964567295.1 uncultured Desulfovibrionaceae bacterium | reverse complement strand
ACCCAACCGTAAAATTTGTTTTCGGTTCCATCCTCCCCATAAATTTTCCTCAAGGTATGCCCACATTTTCTCCTTCCACATTATCCCGCTGAACGACTGTTGAAAGAACTTTTCCAAATATTGAAGGGAACAATTATAGCGGTTTTTGGAAAAGCTGCTACCATGTCTGGCTGTTCTCAGCAGTCCCTTTTTGGGTGAAGAAAATAGACCTTTTAATAAACCCAGCTCTTCAATCAGGCCGATATATTGATCTGATGGTCTTTCCAACAGCTTGCCCAGTTCTATTTTAAACCTTTCGCCATCTAAAGAAGACAGCAGGGTCATATTGTTAAGAATGAACTTCTTGGTCTGTTCCTCCAGGGAAAACCCTAATTGGGAGCAGAGGCGCACTCCCCGCAGCAACCTAAGGGGATCATCATGCAAAGCTTTCTCTGATAAAAGCCTTATTAAGCCCCTTCGCAGATCCTCTCGTCCTCCAAAGGGGTCTAGTATCAAGCCACTGTAGTCGTCCTTTTCAAAATAATGCTCTAAGGGAAGAGCCATGGAGTTAATGGTGAAATCCCGGTGGGATAGATCTTTTTCAATGCTTTTTCCATCACCCCTCAAAACCGCAATATCATACTGCCATGGAAAACCTTCCCGGTTTATCAAAACCCGTGCCGTAGCATGATCCAGGTTTAACTTGTAAAAATATCCCTCCGCAACTTTAGCTAGTTCCACAGCTAAAAAAAGAGGGTCCCCATCAGTTGCCAAATCAACATCGAAAATCTCAACTCCGCGGAGATAATCGCGAACTGACCCCCCTACCAAATACAAAGAAAACTTCTTCTGCCGTGATAAAGAGACCAAAAAATCAGTATAAGGTATCATAACATTTACATCCAATACAAATAAAATATTATGCACTATTCAAGTGCGCTGCATCATTTTTAAAAAATCGCGAAAAGTCCGCAGTTCATTTTCCAGGTGGCGAAAAAGTTCTTCCACCTCCCCGGACAGCTTTTCAACTTTTGGAAATGAAGCACTACAACACCTGCGGTGGAAAGAAAGATAGAAAAATAAGTAATCCTCAAGCAATGATGCAGTGTAAGGGGATAAAACAGGTGGTCTTTCCTCAGGGAGGGGTTCTTGCATTTTCCATAATAGCACCTGGTGCCAGTCCAGGCTGGAAGGCACCCACTTATCAATTATTTTTGCGATGCCTAAAAGACAGTCTTCTACCAGTACATAAAAATCATAAAGATGACTGCTTACTAAAAATAATACTTCCATACCCTCCCGGGGCAAAACGTCTTTTCTGGCAGAAATCACCTGTACATTTCTGGTCATTTCTTTTAACCCATCATCTATATCCTCTATAACCCTACCAATTACAGCAGAAGAAGGAATATACTTTCTTTGAAACCTGCTGTTTTCAATCATCGTCTTGAGCCTGCTTAAAAAGTAATACAGGCGCGCCAGAACTTCTCATTACAGCATCGGCAGTCCTACCCAGGACAAGGCTGGTCAGTCCTACCCCCCGACTAGGCAGGGCAATCAGGGTTGCCCCTTCTGATTCTGCTACATTTACAATCTGCTGGGAAGGCACACCGTGAACTATTGAGATATCAACATTAGCACCATGTTGAAGAAATTTTTCTTTCCATCCTTCTAAAATTCGCTCTGCTTCCTCTTTCTGCTGGCCCGGGTTTTTTCCGTGACGCTCTTTTTCTACTACATGTAAAAGGGTGATCTTATGGATATTATTGGCAACCTCTAAAAACTTGAAATAAACTTCGTCTGCAGCTTTTGAGAAATCCGTAGGCAAAAGCACGGAAGCCCATTTTTGCAAAAAAATGGGCAGAAGGTGCGTTTTTTCTCCCAGGCTGATATACTTCTCCACCAGAACAGGCTTGGTGGAACGTCGAATCACATCGGTAACTGTGCTGCCCAAGAAAAACTCGCGCATAACACTTTCGCCGATAGAGCCGATCAGTATGAGATCTACATCTTCTTCCTCCGCAACTTGGGCAACTACTTCTGAGGGATGGCCCATGGGCATTAAGAGCTTAACACTAACCCCTTTTTTCTCCAGGGCTCTTAATTTTCCTTCCAACCTTTTCCGAAAAATCTCCTTGTGAACATCCGGGCTTTCTCCCTGTAAGAGTTCGGCACTAATTACATGCAGAATAACAAGCTCTTTCATCCCCATTATTCTTAAGTCGGGAATACAGTTAAAAAGCTCCATTGCGGCAGAAGAGGAATCCATAGACAGCAGTACTCTTTTAAACATTATTACTCTGGTCAGCGAAAAACCAGATTTCACCTCCTACCCTGATATCATACATTATACATTTTACTACAGAGTCAAGTCAAAATATTATTTCTATAGAACTCCAAAAATAAAATACCTCTAAGAATTAGAGGTTCTTATTGTACCGACGGTGACACTTTCATTTAGGCTAAGCTGTACTTAACTAAACACTGGTTTTATACTTTAGCAGGAATACTTTTTCCTTAGGGGCAATTTTTTATGCATAATCCACAGTCAGCATTACCAAACTTTTTTATATTCTTTTTTAACTGTCCTGCACATTTATCAATATCGATCATGTTCTGGTAGCTATCTACCCGCCTCCAGTGCATATCGCTAATGGCACCAGCCGGGCAGGAAACAACACATCTTCGGCATTCCCCACACCTGCTCTCTAAAATAGGAAGTGCACTGATCTCAAGAGGCGCATCCGTCAATACTGTAGCCCAGTTAAGACGAGGACCAAATTTATTATTTATCAACAAACCACTTTTTCCTACCCAACCGAGGCCGGCACAGGTTGCCGCTGTCTTATGAGGAAATAGAGGATAGAGCCTAGAAATAAAACTGTTATCGAAACGATGAGAATCAGGAGGAATAGCTAAAGCGTGCCACCCTGCAAATCTAAGCTGTCGGACAAGTGCCTTTTGAATTGTCTGCAGCTGCCTGTCAATAATGAAATAATAGGTAGGGAAGTAAGGTTTTTCCTCCCTTTGTTTTCTGCATCCAGGATGTTTAATCGCCAAAGAAATAGCCCTTGGCATATGCTTTAGCTCCGGTGCAAGGCCGATACTTACATCTCCGACACCACATACACTTGCCCCCATTTTTTCTATCTGCAGTAAAAAAACTTCAGTTTCACATCTTGAATCTTTGGGGAACAATTTACGGGACCCTGAAAGCCTGGCTGACAAAATAGTAACTCCCTTCCGAATATACATAACATATAGGTGGCATATAGATTATATAAAGTAATTATCTGAATAATACCTTTGTAGAAAAGTATTTTTGCTCTTACTAAGTACATTGCTAATAAAGACCCTCAAGTTAAATATCATCCTTATTAATTTTTTCAAACTTCATATTAACATCCATGGGCACCATTCCATCAAGTTCGATCTGGATAACCTTGATAATGGCGCTGGGAACAGGACAATCTGTATGCATAAGATGCTTGTCTGCAGAACTATAAACCAGTGAATCCCGAATATTACAAAATATATCCTGTCGCCAGTCTAAATAATCAAGATCGTCATTCATCTTGCGCAGCATTTTACATGCCGAAATAATCTTGACCCTGACGTGTTTTTTGTTAATACGTGTTGCCCTGACCACACTTGTAAAACCGCATGCTCCAGCAAATATTTTTACCCTTGCCGTCATTTCTTT
>CAZMLU010000113.1:0-3691 GCA_964567295.1 uncultured Desulfovibrionaceae bacterium | reverse complement strand
TTTGCAGATAAACCTACAAAAATCAAGTCTATATTTTTAGCTCCAAGTCGTTCTGTGATCTGCTTGAGCTGCTTGACCATAATCGTGGAAAAGCGGGCAATAATTCCAGGAGTGGCAGATGATGCTACTATAACTGCTCGTTTGTTCCTCGGGACCTTCCTCTTTTTGGGAAAGAGTACCCCCCATGGCCACCAAGCATAGCAGGCTAACCTTTCATTAAATTTTTTCATAGCGGCAGTGATTGTGCCGAAATTCATTGGTGAAGCTATTATAAGTGCATCTGATTGTTCAATATAATCTAAGATCGCCCGCATATCATCTGATATAACGCACTCGCCTCTTACCAAATCTCTTTCCTGTGTACATGCCCGACAATTGGTGCAGAATTCAATATGCTTATCGATTATGAAAATCTTATTTATTTGGGCACCTTGTCCTTTGGCAGAAAATAGAATTTCATCTACAATTCTATCGATGATCCCATTTTTTCGGTAAGAACCTACTATAGCTGTAATTATCATTGGATTATTGTTCACACCTTAAATTTAAAAATGATCTCGATGCAAGAAGACCAGCTTAAGTACGATCACTTTATTTTTAGTTTCGCATTATCGAACTAATGCATCTTTTATTAGTCCATTATTAACCTTTGTATAGATTTGATGAAGTAAGATTAAGTTTCTTTAAAATATATTTTGATCTCCTGGAATGCTTTTTATAGACACCCCTTTTTTTCTAATTCCTACTAAATGTTATAAACGACGTGGCAAGCGGCTAAGAGAAGGCTGCTCCAAAGAACGGAGCAGCCTTATCCGTATTCCAATGTATTTCAACTTAGTGCACATTTACGCATGGTATGCAAAAATATTACTACTTTTCCTTTTTAAAAAACAAGAAGTGCCATACCCTCTTCGGCATAATGGTGATATTGCGCAAGATGCTCCAGCAGTTCGACTGGGACCATGGTGCGGTCCTGCACTATAACCGCAGGCTGCTGCAAGGCTATCTCTTCACCATTAACCAGGACCGTTTCGCTTCCTATAGTGATCAGCATCTCCCGTTCCAGGTCACTGTAAGTAACCTGGCGGCTTACAGCATCCCAGCCCACTTCCCCTTCGGCTAGTTCTGCTATCTGCCTGAAGGGAACCATAAGAGTGCCTTCTTCCAGGTAGGGCTCCACATCCATCTCCAGGGGCTCTCCGCTGAGTAAGAAAATATCTCTTTCCAGGTCAATTAATAGCTGTGTCTCATCAATTATAGGCATAGGCTCCATGGCAGGAAAAGTCTGAAACAATTCTGCCAGCTCGCTCAGGGGACCATCGCCCAGCTCATCAGCCAGCTCAAGGTCCGCCATAAGGCCGATAAAGGAAACGGTTTCTTCGGCAGCAGGAAAATCAACCATTATGGGTTCGTTGATATCCCAGACAATGGATTCGGACTGTATCTCCAGATCCAATACGGGCGTGCCCAGCACTTCTTCCAGCATCTCATGTTCAACCCTGATGTGGTGGGTGCTTTCCGTTTTACGAATATAACCGTCCTCGTCCAGGTAGTAAACTTCTGTGGCCGAAAAATCCAATCCGTATTCTTCCCGGAGCATCTGCGGGCTTTGCTCCGTTATCTCAGCAACATCCAGCAAAATGTCGCGGAACATCTGGTAGGAAACTTCTGCCATCTCGTCCATCTCTTCCTCCGACAACATTTCTTCCTCGGGAATAGTTCCTGCTTCTCGCATCTGCTCCAATGGTAATTTTACTGAGTCAAACATATAGTCCTTAAAATGTTCGCTCTCGGCCAGCTGCCTGCTGCTGTAGGAAACAAGATCCATTATCTCGTCGGAGTCCATCTCCAACCTGAAACCTTCCGCTTCGATGGTCCCGTCAGGCAGCTCCAGCTCAGCGGCGCCCAGGTTTTCGACATCAGAAAACTGGAAGGCAAATTCCTCGATGAAGGGGAGCAGGAAATCCATCATCATTTCTATCTGCTGCTCACTGTAGTCTTCACCAAAGACTGCTTCCAGTTCCGGGCTTTCTTCCGGAGCCATCATGGTCGCATCGGTAGGATCCATGAGCAGGTACACCGGATCAGCCGCTGTCTTAAAAGCAGTCCTGCCGCCGTTTACGTAAATTTCAGCCGTCAAGCTTTCCTCGTAAGGCCAAAGCCCTTGTTCCCTTAGCTCTTCCTCTCCGTGTGCCTGCATCTCAATAGCCATGGAGGTTAAACTTTCCATTTCAATCTCCATGGTAACTCCCTCTTCCAGCATTGAAAATAACAGCAAAAGCTCTTCATTGATTTCCTCAGTCGATGTGTTGTTAATAACCGTTAATTCAGTTCTGTTTCTGCTGGATTCGATCTCCAAGCTCTTTTGCATGGCATCCTTCAGGGACGCCGCGTCTTCATCGCAGCCCATCAGGGGCAGCACCATAAGTAACACCAGTGACAACACCACGTACCGCAAGTATGGTTTCATCATTTCCGGCCCAAGGCCTCTTCACCTCTCCTTTTGAATTATTTATACCCCAAAAACAGTGTTTATCCTAAAATTCTATGTCAAATCAAAATTCCCTTTTTTTGAGCATTTTTGTGAGGAATCCAGACAACTTTTTCTATAATGGTGTAAGCCATATTCCTACCGGCAACAGCATTATAAAGCCACTTAAAAAACGTTTCTCAGACGGCGCCGACCGGCTGGATCCTGATTTTATGCTGAAGTGGCCGGCGGTATAAGCATACAACAGGAAGAACCCACCTAGCAAAATGCCGCGAATAAGTCCGGCGAAAAGGCCTCTGGCAATTGATAGCTCCGACAATATGGCATAAACCATCAATCCAAGGCTGGGCGGTATGAGCAGGGTAATAGTACTTCCGTGAATACTGCCAGATGATCGAGCTACTCTGCCAGATGATTGAAAACGGCTAAGAGCTCCACAAATTCAACATGGTCGACATGACCGACTGGAACCCGCTGATGAAGAAGAAAGACGGCACCTGTGATATAAATCAAAAATGTAATTTTAGTGCAATTGTTGTGCAGGAGTGTAATTGTTGTGCAGGAGTGTAATTGTTGTGCAGGAGTGTAATATGTAATATAGAAATATTCTGTAATATAAATATAATTAAATTATTGATTGGGGTTCAGGTCTTACAGTAAATATCGCAAGAATAGGATTGACTTCATAATGCCTGAAAATGAAAGAATGAAAACTTTTTTCTTGAAGCTAAGTTGACAAGGGGACGGGGTACCTGTCAACTTTATGACAGCAGTAAAACAGAAAAACGTTAAAAGGGCGTTGACAAGGATAACGTTGACAAATTAGGTTGACAAATTAGGTTGACAAGTACCCCGTCCCCGCGTCAAAGGTTGACAGGTACCCCGTCAACTTGTCAACTTTTGTGAGCACGAGCCAGCACCTGCTTTTAGCTGGTTATCTTTTTCCAGGCGCTTTTCAATTAAAAACCACAGCCTGTCATCTCTTATTTTTTTCGATAATAAGGGCTAAGGTTCATAAATAGTTTTTTTAGGTCCTCTACCTGCTCGTCACTGCTGATGTTTTGCAAGATATATTCTAACAGTTCTTCCTGCCTGGCCTGTCCCAGTGAGACCCTGTAGATTGACAGCAGGCGGATTAACCTTTCGTATTGCTGTTCATCCCGGCTGTATGGATATTTAGGCACTATCCGCTCAATGGCA
>CAZMLU010000112.1:0-3692 GCA_964567295.1 uncultured Desulfovibrionaceae bacterium | reverse complement strand
CTGCTCTACTGTTCCAGGGCAAACAGTGACTTGAGCTCTGCATCGGAAAGTTCGCTGAGGCGGCTTTCGCCGGCGGACACCGTTAAATCGGCCAGCTCTTTTTTGGCGCTGATCATCTCGTCGATTTTCTCCTCGAAGGTGCCCAGGCTGATGAGCCGGTGAACCTGTACATCTTTGGACTGGCCGATCCGGTAGGTCCGGTCTGTGGCCTGCTCTTCCACCGCCGGGTTCCACCACAGGTCATAATGAATAACGTTGGTAGCCGCGGTCAGGTTCAGCCCGCTGCCTCCCGCTTTGAGAGAAATAATCATCAGCGGTGAACCGTAGCCGTCTGTTTGGAACGCTTCCACCAGCCCCTCACGCTTTTTGCGGGAAAGCCCCCCGTGGAAAAAGAGCGCCTCCTCTTTCAACTCCTCCCGAACAAGATCTACCAACAGCTCACCCATTTCTCTATACTGGGTAAAAAGCAGGGCCTTTTCCCCCGCGGCCATAATCTTTTCCAAAAGAAAGAGGGTTTTTTCTGCCTTACCAGAGTGTTCTTTCATTACGCTGCCCTTTTTCGTGTATTGAACGGGGTGATTGCAGATCTGCTTGAGGGCGGTCATCAACTTAAAGATAAGGCCTTTACGTTTGACCCCTTCACCCTGTTCTTCAATTTCCTTTATCATGGATTCCGTCACCTGCTGGTAAAGAGCAGCCTGCTCTCTGCTCAGGTAGCAGTACTGGTTCTTGATCGCTTTTTGGGGCAGATCCTTTATAACATTTTTATCGTTTTTGAGCCGCCTCAGGAGAAAAGGTGCTGTAGCTTTTTTTAGCTTATGTATCTGCTCCTGGTCCCGATATTTTTCGATAGGAACGGCCACGTTCTTGATAAAATCCTGGCGGGCTCCCAGGTAGCCACGGTTAACAAAATCAAAGATACTCCACAGCTCCATGAGCCGGTTCTCGACAGGTGTTCCACTCATGGCAATACAGGAGTTGGCACGGAGAGCCTTTACCGCCCTGGTCTGGTTCGTTCCCGGGTTTTTAATGTTCTGGGCCTCATCGATAATCACCAGCTCCCACTTCTTGCGTTTAAATTTTTCCAGATCCCTGCGCAGAACACCATAGGAAGTTATCAGAAGGTCCAGGCCACCGGTAACCAGGCGGCGGCCAGTGCCGTGATAAATATCCACCTGCAAAGAGGGAGTAAACTTTTCGCATTCCTTGACCCAGTTGCCCAGCAGAGTTGTAGGGCAGACGACCAGGGCAGGATTTTCCAGCCGTCCCTCCTCTTTAAACTTCAACAATAACGCCAGGACCTGCACGGTCTTTCCCAGGCCCATATCATCGGCCAGGCAGGAGCCCAGCCTCTTCACCGTATTGGCATAGAGCCAGCTAAATCCACGCAGCTGATAGGGCCGTAACTCCGCTTCAAGCGCCGCGGGCAGCTCGACTTCTTCTTCCCCGGCCAGGTCTTCCAGCAGCTTTTGAAGCACCCGGTCCGGTTGAAAGGGGGTGCCATCCACCTCCCCTGTAATGGAGGCTCGCAGCGCCTCCGCGGAAGAAAGCTGCGGCAGAGGGTCCTCCAGCCTGTCCAGGATCTTCTTTACCTCTTGCGCATCGAGCAGCAGGTATTGATCCCTGAACTTGACCACCCCTTCTGCCGAACGAGCCAGCTCCATAAACTCCTCCCGCGAAATATTTTGGTCCCCCAGGGATACCTGCCAGGAAAACTGCAGCATCTCTTCCAGGTTAAGATAGGAAACCCTCTCCCCCTGACTTTCATGCGCACATGCCGCCAGAGATAACCGGGGCCAGGCCATTTGTTTTAACTCCCTGGGCACCGTCACCCGTATACCCAATAAGGAACAGATCTGCTTCCCCTCGGTTAAAACCTTTCCTACTGCAGATGGATCAAGCTTGGCCTGCATGCTCCCCTTGTGGTTAAGCAGCTTTTTCAAGACGGGAATATAGGCTCCGGCAATAGTCAGTTGGCGTGCTATTTCCTGGCGAACCTCCTGCGCAGCTCGAGAGAAAACCAGCTCTCTTTCGGAAAAAACCTCCGCCAGGGGCAGAGTTGTGGCCAGGGGATTTTCTTTGTCCTCCACGTGGACACTCAATCGAAAAGCTTCCTGTTCAGGCGGGGGCAGGCTAATATTTAGAACGGGTGAAATAGCGACCGGCCGGAGATTGAGCCAACCGAACCAATCGGAAATAGCCTTGGCTGTCTGCTGTTCCTCGAAGCGTTCGGGCCGGTATTTTTCCCCGCGGAAGAAGGTTCCGCATATCTTGTCGGCCACATTAATCCCGGAAAAGCGGTGCACCAGGTGGGAGAGGAAAATACTTAAAAACTCCCAGGCCCCTTCCGTTCCGGGCAAAACCGCCTTCTCTTTCGCCTGGTAAATAAAACCAGGCGGCATCAGCGCAGCCAGGTACTCAACCGCTTCCTGGAGCTTACCGGAGCGATCCAGGGGACGATAGGCAATATAAAAGCTATCCCCTTCTTTTCCCGAGGCAGCATCCACCATGCGGATTTCCGGAACAAAAGAGGAAGACTGTGCAAGGGCCTGCACCAGTGCGGCAGAGGCACTTATAAAATCGGCTCCGGGGGAGCTCTTATCGGCGGGAAGCTTTAGAGGCAGCGCAAGAAAGCGGTCCAAGACCACTCCGCCGGGAAGAATGGCGCCTTTCTTTCTCTTCAAGACCATTTTTTCTCCGTCCCGGCAGGGAAAACTTTGATTCTTCTCCCGGGTCTCTTCTGCCATCTCAAAAAGAGATGCCTTCTGAGGCGGGCGCACAAAAAAGGTAAAGGCGTGGGGTTTCTTATGCGGGGGATAAAAAAGCGTAAACTCCGTATCCTTAAAGGAGAACTCATTCTCCACAAGCTCTTGTTTCTCTACAGCACGGGCCACATTTTTATAAGCCTTTAACAGCAGCGCCTTAAAATCGCCCCCGGGGTAAAAAAGAGGGGATTCCCCGAGCAGGGTAAAAACGGCCTCGTTTTCCCGGGACTCTGCCAGGCCGCTCAAATCCAGGGGAAACTCCATGCCCTCAGGGGAAACGTCTTGAGTCTCATCAATCCGCATCTCGGCAGAAGGGATAAATAAAGGTTGGCTGACCGATGGTTCGTGGAGTTGGCCCTCATTGTTATTTTCACCCCGGGAGGCAAACCCGGCAGCCTGAAGCAGATCCCCTGTTTTTAAACCCCGCAGCTTAAAGAGCATAAAGGGATCCTTATCGATCTCGCCGGCTATAATATAGTAGACGGCAGCCAGGTGCTTGCAGGGATTTGCCCAGTCCGGACAGGAACAGCTCCCGCCGATACTTTCCCAGGATTCGGGAAGCAGGAGAATCCGGTTGTTCTCCAAGCGGTCCAGTATGCTCTCCGGCAAACTACCCAGAGAAAGCTCGGAAGCCAGGGCCAGGTCTTGAGCAATGATGGCCTTAATCGCCTCCTGCTGCTCCGGGCTGAAATGTTTCACCGTAATCTCCACCAGGTAAGGCCTGGAACGCCTTCCCTGGACTTTTGCCTCCACCCTACCCTGATCATCAATTCGAATATCCCGGACCCTGCTGGAATTAGCATAGCTTTTTCCACGGGGGAGCCGGTTGGTATTATAATCAATCCTGTGCAGAGCATCGACCCAGGCATTTCCCCACCAGGTCTTGCCGTACTGTTTACCCCTGGCCATTGCACGCCTCCGTTCACA
>CAZMLU010000111.1:0-3759 GCA_964567295.1 uncultured Desulfovibrionaceae bacterium | reverse complement strand
TCCGACGAGTACGGTGACTATTTCGATTAATTAATAAACCAAACAAAGGTACAACTAATTGACATTCTAAATAATAGCTGCTTTTTTAACCAAAGTCTGAGGAATAAGGCAATAGCTACCTTAGGCTCTTAAGAGCCTAAGGTAGCTATTGCCTTCACTATTAAAAACATTCGCTCTACATACATATGTTTACAAGGAGGCAAGGTAGATGAAATTCATCGACAAATTAATAGGTATTCTATCCTGGAGAATATCTCAAATTGGTCAGTTCGCCATAGTTGCAGTAATGGTCCTCATTGCGGGAAACGTAATCATACGCGCAATATGGACACCCGTCCCCGGCACCGTGGAAATGACAGAGATCTTGGGAGCTATAATCGCCGGCATGGGCGTAGCCTACACCCAGCATATGAAAAGCCATATCTTTGTAAGCGTCCTGGTGAATAGATTTCCTCTGCGTGTACAAGGTATCATAGATGCTTGCACCATGCTTTTAGCTATGTTTATCACCTCCATATTGGCACGGCGCATAGTCGAATATGGTTTGAGGATGATGGATAGAGGGTATTCTACCGGTCATCTCGATATTTCCATCCATCCTTTCATTATTTTAGTGGGCATCGGTTTCATCATGCTTGCTCTTGTTCTGTTAAAGGATTTTCTTAAAGCATTAACTATGGCTATAAAAGGGAGTGAGCTATAATGGACCCACTATATGTGGCTGGATTATCAATAATTATTCTATTTGTACTGCTTTTTCTCCGTTTACCCGTTGCCTTCGTAATGCTGGTAATTGCCATACCCGGCTACGCTTACCTTACCAATTTTGAAGCTGCCTTATCTATTTCTGCCCAGACTATGTATACCAATTTCGCATCTTATTCTCTTATCGTAGTACCACTTTTTGTGTGGATGGGCTTTATAGCCTTTTATTCCGGGCTCAGCAGCAAGATTTATGACGCCACCTATAAAATAATTGGCGCCTTCCCGGGTGGACTATCCATGGCGACTATCGCCGCCTGTACTGCTTTTGGAGCTATCTGCGGCTCTACTACTGCTACGGCTGCTACCATGACCGCTGTAGCACTACCGGAGATGACCAGGCACGAATATAAGCGCTCCCTCTCCACTGCTACCATCGCTGCCGCAGCAATTCTAGGGGTGATGATTCCTCCAAGCGTTATCTTTATCCTGTACGGAGTCGCATCTGGGACCTCCATTTCACAACTTTTTCTGGCTGGTATCTTTCCAGGACTCCTTTTAATGGCCTTATTTATGTTAGTAGTTTATTTTTCGGCATTACGTGACCCTTCAGTCGCCCCGGCCGGCCCTAAAATTCCTGCGATAGATAAATTGAAAGCTTTGTTTTCAGGAGGCATGGAAGTCGTAGTGATCTTCATCGCCGTAATGGGTGGGCTTTTCTTGGGCTATTTTACCCCCACCGAAGCCGGTGGCGTGGGAGCTTTTGCCACGCTAATAGTTTCGCTGGTTAGAAGAACGCTGTCCTGGCAGGGTTTTATTAGCTCAACGGCTGACGCGGTACGCTTATCTGCCATGATCCTTTTTCTAACGGGTGCGGCCTTTATTTACGGGCGTTTTCTGGGCGTTGCCGGGCTTCCCACCTATGTTGCCACTATGGCGGTAGAAGCTCCCTTTTCTCCCACGGTTGTTTTGATTCTTGTTTTAGTGGTTTACCTTATTTTAGGCCTTTTTATCGATGCTCTGGCTCTTATCCTTATGACTACACCCATTTTTTACCCTGTCGCGGTTACCCTGGGGTATGACCCGATCTGGTTTGGGGTGATTGTAGTTCTGGCCTTGGGAATGGGAGTTATAACCCCACCTGTGGGCGCTAACGTGTACGTAGTTGCTGGGGTAGCAAAGGATATGGACGTCATGGAGATTTTTAAGGGTATTTGGGTTTTCCTCTTAGCAATTATCGTCTGCATAGCTTTGCTGTTCGCTTTTCCACAAATTGCCCTCTTCTTACCTGCGCTAGCAAGAGGATAACGTAATCGTAACAAAAAGTACTTCTCAAAAAACCAGGCATGATTATATTAGGTTACAAGGAGGGTAAACTGAATGAAAAACAAGGTTATTGTTACCGTACTAGCTATAGCTATTGTGAATATGTTTGTTTTTATAGGTTGTGCCCCTGATGAGCCACCGGCAACCGATCCGGATGAAGTGATTGAATTACAGTTTGCCACTTTCTGGCCAGGGACAGATTTCCAGGTTACTGATGGACACGAGGTATGGGCAAGGGAACTGGAAGAGCGAACCGACGGAAAGGTAAAAATCACCATACAGCCCGGGGAAGCTCTCCTGGGAGCCACTGAAATCTATGAAGGGGTTGTGGACGGCTCGGCAGATATCGGAACAACATGCCCCGCCTATACGCCGGGAGTATTCCCCGTAACCGAAGCTTTTGAGCTGCCAGGCTATCAGAATGATAATGCCCTGGTAGCCTCCCTCACTGTAAACGAGGGTTATAAGGCATTGAAGGAGAAAGAGCTTATAAACGAATATGACGATGTTAAGGTGCTTTTTTTCTGGGCTACAGGTCCCGGTGACATTATGACCAGAGAGGAGCCCGGCAACACTCTGGAAGCTATTGAAGAGAAAGAAATGAGGGCCGTTGGAGGAACGATTCCCTCCATGAAAGCTCTGGGTGTGACTCCCGTATCAATGCCCATGTCCGAATCTTACCTGGCTCTTGACTCAGCACTTTTAGACGGCATTCTTGCTCCGACTGACACTCTTAAAGGGTTCCGCCTGGCTGAAGTACTGGACTACGTCACCAAGACACCCTTTCTCTACAACATTGTCTTCATGAAAGTGATGAACCTCGATACTTGGAATACACTTCCTTCCGATATTCAGGATATTATCGAAGAAATGAACGAAGAATATGTATATGAATATGGCAAATTGAGAACGGATCATACCAAAGAAGGACTGGAGTTTGGTATTGAGGAACACGAAATCGAGGTTGTCGAGCTTGACCCCGACGAAGAAGAAAGATGGAGAGGACGCATCGAACCCATTGTTGAAGATTGGATCGGTGACGCCGAAGCAAGGGGGCTGCACGGCGAAGAAATTATTAACACCGTACGTGAACTGGACGCAAGATTCTCAGAAGAATACGGCGATTATGAAGGGTAAAGCTATTAATAAACGCGCTTTACAACTGCTTGTTCAAGCAATTTACACATAACAAACAACTGACTTAAAAAGGCTTTTACTGCTAAAACAATTTGGCATGTAAAAGCCTTTTCCATTACCACAATTAAATCTGGTAATCTAGTTTTTCTCCTGCTTCCCCTTCTTTTTCTTTTTGCTCTTGTGCCAAATCGGCAAGGGTTGTTTTCTGAAGCTCTTCAGTGATTTTATCCTTTAACCTGCTCCAGTAGTTTCGCATGGCACATTTGTCAATCCTTGCACATATTTCTTTGTTTTCAACACAGTGAACTGGCGCAATAGAACCTTCTACCGTCTGAATAATATCATAGAGAGTGACCTCCTGGGGGGTAACCGCCAAACAATAACCCCCTTTGCTTCCCTTAAGAGTGTAAATAAACCCCCTGGTCCGCAGAGGTAAAAGCACTTGTTCCAGGTACTTTTCAGAAATATCCTGCCTCCTGGCAATTTCCTTTAATTGAAGAGGATTTGTTCCAAACTTCAGGGCCAGCTCAATCATGGCCCTTGTCGCATAACGTGCCTTTGTAGAAAGCTGCATAATTAATTTTCCCCTTTCTA
>CAZMLU010000110.1:0-3769 GCA_964567295.1 uncultured Desulfovibrionaceae bacterium | reverse complement strand
TCCTCATGGGATTATTTTTTACAGTATCCCATAAAGAAGGGCGGGCTTGAAGGTGTTTGCTATTGTACGCTTACCAATGTCCGGATAAAGTTCTGCTGTTAGGCGCAGATAATGCTGAGAGCTTTTCAGCCCCGTATGTCCAAGGTAAGTGGACAAATAAGGAAGGGCAACTGTCAGGTCAGTTCCACTGCGCACCCAGCGTTTCAAACAGTGAATGGCGAATACATGTCGAAGGAAATGCAGGCGTGGTCCTTTGCCCCTGCCACCGTGAGAAAAGCCTGCTTGCCAAAGAAATCTGCGAAAATAGTCATAGATTCTTTTTTCGCAGTATTGACCGCCATGGGGAGAGGGGAAGAAAATATATACAGGTTGTTTAATGGGGTGCATCACCTCCATCGGGTCTACTCCGAACTGCTCCCTCACCAAAAAGTGGAAATCATAGAGCAGCTTCAAAACAAGCAGCCGGAGAAGAAAAAGACCGCTTTTGTCGGGGATGGTATTAATGACGCTCCTGCGCTGGCCAGGGCCGACATCGGGGTTGCCATGGGCGGCATCGGCTCTGATGCCGCCGTGGAAGCTGCTGACGTAGTGCTAATGACCGGTGAGCCTTCCAAGCTGGCGGAAGCTATATCCATCGCCCGTAAAACCAGGGGCATCGTTGTCCAGAACGTGGTTTTAGCCCTGGGCATCAAGGCCGTGATTCTCCTTTTGGGGGCCGCCGGGTTGGCCTCTTTGTGGGAAGCGGTCTTTGCCGATGTGGGCGTAGCCCTGCTGGCTGTACTTAATGCCATGCGGGCCATGCGCTGAAAATCTGTTTCATACATCATGCATCATGCAAAAAAAGAAGCCCGGTTATTCCGGGCTTCTTTTAAGAACTACTCAAGCTGGCACTGATCTATTTACTTATTCCAGTGTAAAACTAACCCACTCCGTCAGAGTGTCTTTCGGTCCCCAGTCGAAATCGGCGCCGAAGATTTCACCAACGGCCCGCAGGGGCAGGAATGTGCGATCGTCCACGATCTGGGCGGCTACATCGGCTGTTTCTGTGCGTTCTACATAACCTTCGGTTACATTTATATAGGGAGACCCGACTTCGATTTCGACCAGCATATCCTCATTTTCAAAGGTTACCCACTCGGTCAGTGCTTCTTTCGGACCCCAATCGTCTTCCAGGCCGAAGGCATTTGCAATGAAGCTGACGGGCACAAATGTGCGGTCATCTTCGATAAAAGGCGCAACATCCATGGTGTTGGCTTCATCATTTATTTCGTATTCAAGGGAGTCCACATAAAGGGTGACTACCAGTGGGTCTTCCTCATATACCTCGTCAACTACCGTTTCCTCTTCAACGGGTGCGGCCGGTGTAACAATGGTCACGGCAGCGGAAGCTGTCAGTTGGTTTTCTTCGTCTCCGGTAGTCAAAAGGGCATTATTTTCCAGGACAAAGGTGCTTTCGTATGCTGCTTCCACGTTGGCGATCGTCACTTCATAAGCGAACGAACGCTCTTCCAGGGTAGGTGGTCCCATGGGCCCGTCATAGGGGGGATCCACCTGGAGTTCAAATCCGCCTATACTCATCACGTCGCCTTCGACGTCCATCCACATTACTTCCTCTCCGTCCAGGGTCAAGGCGGGATCGACAACCTGTACCGTTTCAATACTGCCGTCATTTACGGTAACAACGGTGTATTCAATGGTCGCGCTTTCACCCCGGTCTAGGGTTAGCTCTTCCGTATCCACCGTTTTTTCGATACTCCAATCTTCAATCGCTACAGCCATTCCCCCAAATGCCAGTAAAACTACCAGCAAAGCCGTGATACAAGCAACAGTTTTTTTCATGTTTAACCTCCTGGTTTTGTTAGTTTTTTCGTGCAGTCAAACTTTGTGCCGGAGAATAATACAAAATCCCCCCCTTTATTTTTCTTATCTCTGAACATGTAATACCTTTTAAGACTACAACATGAAATTCATCCAATTTACTATATTCTACAATAATTGCCAGATCCCTGCTTCTGCAGTTAGAGGATGTAAAATTTTCTGGAGAATGAAAAAAATGGCTGCCTGTTGCCATGTTCAGCAGAAACATATTAAAATATACAGGCTAGCTCAATTGAAAAACTAAATTCCAGTTTGCAGAATTAAAATCCATGCACAAGATGAACAGAAACAAAATCCGGTTAGTATCGCTCATTTTATGGTATAATAAGGGCACAAATAGAGCCGGAAAATCTGAAATGGGCGCAACAAAGCAGAGGATGGAAAGAATCGCAAAAATTTGCAGGCCTAAATTCCACCCCCTTGGAAGGCATCCATAGGAGAACAGACGATGTTACTCAGGCAGAGTCAGGCGGATTAAAACTTGTTGATTGAGCTATCTTTACTAACAAGTTGATGATCGTTTAAAATTAACTGGATTGCAGCCAGTTGACTCTCCAAACGATCACGTTCACTGCGAAGCTGGTGAATATGGTCAAGGAGATGCTCAATAAACTCATCTGCTGTAAGAGAGACGAATTGCCCGGACTCGTCAAAGAGGATACCGTCACAGGTCTTCTCCATCAGAACCCGGCACCTCCTTGCAGGCAGCCAGCAAGGCCGGAGAGAGCGTAACCTCTTCCGGATTGAGGGCTGTAATGTTAAGGTCACGGAGAACGTGGGTTCCGTGAAAGAAGCTGAACGTGGTTGCTGGAGACCTGTCGTTCAGCTTTTTTCTTATCAGCGAATTGATATGACAGGCCAGCAAGCGCACACAATCTTGGGTCAGATGGTTGAAAGAACTGCCCTTAGGCAAGACCATACGGATGAACTCATGACTTCGTTCGACCTCAGCCTTTTGATATGGAGAGGAAGGCTCACAGTAAAACAACCTTGTCCTCTGAGCGCCCTTTGCATTTTTTTTGATTGCATTAGGGTTCGAAAACTCCGTCCCATTATCGGTGAGAATAACAGGAAACAAGCGTCTGAATGTTTCAATCCCCAGAGTTTGTTCCAAGGCGTTAAAAACTTCGATTACGGTTTCTGAAGTGTTACGCTCACGAAGAAAGATTAGCAAAAGATCCGCTTCAAGCTCAGGCATTCATCTTGTTTTAATTTTAGCACGTTATTCTTGATTTGCAAAGAAAATCATTCCATTATTAAAAATGCACTTGATCAAAATCCGTTTTAACTTGCCTACCGCGGTTTACAGCCGCCGTGACCCTGCTGTTTATGATAACCTAAAAGTATTCCACTATAATAATTGAAAACATACCCCGCCATGGCCTCTTTCAACTTTGACAGCTCCAGGCCCCCAGACTATTCCCACTCCCTTCCAGTATATCTATATCCCAGGAAAAGGTCCTTCCTGCTGGCCGGATGCGACCAGAATCACTGGCCGGGTATTACCGGATTGAGTGGCCGGATATAGCCGGAATATGCATTATGGAACGCACCTTAAGGTTTCTCCCTGCCCAGGCTCCCGCTCTTGCGGCCCTTATAGGTAGCCCCCAAAGACTCGGCCGCATCCTCCTTTTTTGGAAAAATTACTTGCAAAAAACACCCCGAGTATGAACTCAGAGCTTACCCTTTGCTTATTCGATACCAGCAAGATATTCTTTCAACCCTCGCATCTTAACCCTATAATTTATATTCTGCCGCTGACAATAATGCCTCACCCAATTGTAATCTCTTTCTGTGCCATATCTTTGGCTAAGCCGCCGGGCTGTCATCGCCATTTTAGTCCTGAATTTCATTGGATATCGATTCATGGTTTGTGAGGTTACAGCATCAA
>CAZMLU010000109.1:0-3795 GCA_964567295.1 uncultured Desulfovibrionaceae bacterium | reverse complement strand
AACTGGCCGTACGGCAGGCTGAACTTGCCATCGGCAAAACGCTTACGTTTACCCCGAGAAATATTGGTACTTAGTGCCCGGCTTTCTTCTTGTCTAATGACTTAAATATTGATACAATTTGCCGTTAATGGAATATCGCTAAAAAGTGTTAATTCTGCTAAAAGGTTTAGGATTTCTGCTAAAAAGTATGCATACCCTGCTGTTTTCACGTGGGTTGAAAGGAAAGTGCTTATGTCAGATTTAGTATTCATTACTGTCCGTTATAAAGAAATGCTCTGCTGTAAAAATGGTATAGGGAAAAGTTCATTACGGAAACATTTTAATAAGTATTATACAATTGCCAAAGATGGTCTCTGATGCTTTGTATGCCTTGGATATTCGGCTACAAGATTCCAAAGTTCTTCAACGCATGGATAACAACGACAATGAATAAAGAAAGACTCAACCCCACGTGGAACAGGCGCCACGACTCACGTTTTTGGGTCAATAGTCCGAATCGCATCATAAAACCGGTAGCTACGATAACCACAAGGAGGAGATACGTTGCAAGGCCTGTTCCCAAGTCATGCGCATGACCCATCTGTTCCGCAAAATGTACCGATACAAACATGACTGCCAACAAGTTTCCAAACATGTGGACTTTCAGGAGTGTGCCACGATTAACTGCAGTATAGCGCTTCATATAAGCGAATATCACCATGAAAATGAGGAGGTACGTTCCTCCAATGATGGAAAGCCAGTGATCCGAGGAAAAGGGTCCAATTGAAAAGTAAATATCCCATAACCTCATGTAAGTGCCAACCGCTACGAAGATGCTGATCGCCAGGAGCCCTATTGCAAGTCTGAATTGGGTTATCATATCTCTTCATCCTCCTACCTCTGTTTTTCAATATTCTTTCGGGTATTCCGGTACTCTTCCCGGGAGATTTCGCCTTTTGCGGGGTTCCGAAAATGAGGCAGAGCCACCTGATGAAACAAGACAACTGCAGGTACTGTATCTGCGACGTAACGGAGTTGAACTGCGGAGGTGGCGTGGAAATCAAAACACCAAATGGCTGGATCATGATGTGGGTTGGGCACGACGGCACAGATTACTACCTCGACGCTTTTGAGTTTTCTTTCTATCCTAAAAAAGTCCGTGCCCGAAGCCGCTAATGCCTTTTTTAAACGCAGTGATGGCCATGTACTCCCGCTAGTGAACCGATTACCTTACGAATCGCTGCGGGCCAGGTCGATGTCTGTTGCACGACCAATATCAGTGCACTCTGTCTCGATCTGAGTGGTCCCGAAATAGATCCCAAACCGCTCCACCAGCATCTGGTGGACCTCGCGCTGAATGCTTTCACCTCTCGTATAGTCTTCCACTTTAATGTGGGCGGAAAAAAGGTGCTTTCCCGAGGTGAGGCTCCAGGCGTGGACGTGATGCACGTTCACTACTCCATCGAGGTCTCGAATGGCCTTAATCATCTTCGGCAGGTCGAGTTCCTCTGGCGTTCGCTCCAGCAGGATGTTTATGGATGTTCGTATGACGGACCACGACATGACGAAGAGCGTCAGCGAAAAGATGATGGCAAGGATCGGATCGATGAGGACGAAACCCGTGAACTGAATGACTAGCGCGGCAATGACGATGAAGATGCTCCCTACGAACACTTGCACGACATGAATAAAGGCGCCTCGGACGTTGAGGCTCTCCTTTTGTCTTTGATAGAGGAGCTTTACCGCTATGGTTTCCGTGACAATGGCGCCAGCGGCAACAATCAACATAGGAATGCTTGGCGGTTCTATAGGTGAGAATATGCGGTACACGCCTAAGCTAAGGACGAAGGCGGCCATTACAAACAGCAGCGCACCGTTGCACAACGAGCCGATTATCTCCGCCCTGGCTAGTCCAAAGGTTTGAGAGGGGGTGGACTTGCTCCTGCTGGCCAGACGCGCTCCCACTAGCGCGATCACAACGCCTCCCACTGTAGAGAGGCTGTGAGCGGCATCGGCGAGGACGGCGACCGAACCGATCCACAGTCCTATGGCCAACTCAAAGAAGAAGTATCCACCTTGAAGCCATGCCACTATCTTCAGCGATCGTGATGCGTTCGAGGCGTCCCCTACATGATGTTGTCCGTGCTGCATTTTTAACCATCCCCAATCAGAGAACTTCCAAGGCCGGGGTCAAGTAATAAGAATTTGCTTTTATAACAGTAAACTCACACTGATACCCAGGTCATCGGCTACTTCCTTGGCCGTTCGGCTGCTGGCGTAGCTGAGCCGCACCGCGGTTATTAGGAAAGAATCAGCTCCCGAGATCATACTTGCCGTAGTGTTAACCTGATTTTCCACCAGCTTCATTGAACCCTGAATCTTTTTCCCTTTCCTCTTCACTGACTCCTGTTATTACAATGTCAAAACGCCCACTGCTTTTCAACCCCGGGTCCTGCCGGCGCAGATATACGTAGACAAAGACCATAAGAAATAGGCCCATTACCACTCCTGCAATTTCCGGGTGGACATTTATCTGCAACGATAAAACCAGATATCTCCCTGTAAACAATCCTATCAGTAACCCCGCCAGGGGTACGATATAAAGCAAAAAAGCGCTCAGAAGCACTTCCCTTGTTCCGGTTTCCAGCCGCACTTCTGCCCCCCTTGAAACACCCAGGGGGTCACGAGCTTCTACCAAGCTCTTTTGTCCTGCTGCATTCCCACAGGCTCCGCATTTACGGCAGGCGTGGTGCCTCCGAATATCTACCAGAACCTTGTCTCCTTCCAGCTTTTTAAGCACTCTGCCATACTGCTCCAACTTGCTAACCTCCTTCTTGCCCGTACGATTACAACCCTCATCAGATGAAGTATACATTGTTATACAACCCTGGAATAAAAGATCCAGCCCTCTCGGTTGAATACGGGTTTAAGGTGATCCTAAGTATAAGAAAAGTTTTGGGCAGTTTAAGGCCATGCCCAGGGCCGAATACTGTGGCCTTCTCCACAGTTAGCTACTCTCGGAATGAGAAAGCGAATGCGAGCAACCATTACAGCCCACCCCCTTTCAAGTTTCGCGCCCACCATCAGAGGCTCAGGCAGCAGCTTTACGGGCCTCTTTTTCCGGCAGCGGCTGTTTATGATTCTGGTATTCCGGCTCGATGCGGGCTTTTTTAAGCAGCGTTGAATTTAAGACGACGCTGATGGAGCTCGCTGCCATGGCAGCCGCCCCAATAATGGGGTGTATCAGCCCGAAAAAGGCCGCCGGTATGGCTATGCCGTTGTAGAACCAGGCCCAGAAGTAGTTCTGCTTGATCTTCCCGAAGGTGGCGTTCGAGAGCTTAATCGCTGAGATTACGGCGCTCAGGTTGCCCCGCACGAGGGTGATGTCGGCGGCTTCGATGGCGATATCGGTTCCGGTGCCGATGGCGATCCCCACATTGGCCTGCTTCAGAGCGGGAGCGTCGTTGATACCGTCCCCGACCATGGCCACCTGTCCATATTCCTCCTGCAGTTTCTTAACCTCATCCACTTTTCCATCAGGTAAAACTTCGGCCAGGACCCTGCTAATGCCGACCTTCTTGGCGATGGCATCTGCGGTTCTCTGGTTGTCTCCGGTGATCATGGCGGTCCTAATGCCCATTGCTTCTAGCTCGGCGATGGCCGGGGCAGAATCATCTTTCAAGGTGTCGGCCACGGCGACAATACCAACCATTTCACCGTCAACGGCCACCAGCATCGCCGTTTTGGCTTCATCTTCGAGCTTTTCCATCTCTTTTATATATTGTTCGTGGTCAACTTTGTTTTCAGCCATTAATT
>CAZMLU010000108.1:0-3817 GCA_964567295.1 uncultured Desulfovibrionaceae bacterium | reverse complement strand
GAGCCTTATCTCTAAAGCTACCCCCCCCCACGTGTTTCCTTCACCCCCTATGAAACCAGGGTAACATCCATTCAAGAGGCCGGAGGTTCGAAACCTCTCAAAACCACCATATAAACAAGCATTATATCGGATTTAGCGGGTTTGGTGGTAAATGCCAGCCCGCATTTATAAAGAAAAAGTATGTGGCTTTTTTCCCCTTACCATCCGGTTTGGAAAAAGAGCGCTTTGCCTGTGTTTGAGGAGATTCTCATGAAATGGCCGGGACCCCGGGAAAATATCTCCTATTATTTAAAAAGAAAATACCGTTTTACTGGAGCTATAGCTTAATTATACAGCCCCTTTTTTAAGGTGATGGCATATGCACTCTCTTCTTGCAAGAGGGCCGCCAGCTCATGCTGTCAGCACATGCAATCTACCAGGCAAAATGCTGTATTCAAGCCGATCTATTTCCTGCGAGAACAGCTCACCATCACAGTGAGCGGGAGAAAGAGTCTCCAAACGTATACTAAGGTGAGTGGTGTTGAATTCCTGTAATCCAGGTGCGTAAACGAATTTGCCTTCAGGCGACATGGTCTTAGGTAATAATGCCAGCAGGCTGAGGGATGATTTTTTATATCCCAGAACGACCGTCAATATACCGTCACAAGGATCGGCGTGGGGAGCCATATAGAATAGACCGCCTGTACGCGGCGCATTACCCACAGAAACAAGTGTAAGAGGTCCTTCATATTGCCCATTATCCCATTCCACTACAGCCTGCCATTTTGGATTCAGGAAAATTCCTTTTAATGTAGCTACCAGATAACGGGGCATTCCTTTGATTAAAGTAATACGCTTTTCGATCACCGATATATAAGGCTCAAGTCCGAGCGCAGAATTATTCACGAAATAACGTTCTCCTGCTTTGCATACGTCCAGCCGGCGCGTATTTCCAGATGCAATCACTTTTGCAGCTTCTTTTATATCGAGGGGGAGCCCCAGGTTACACACCAGATCATTAGCCGTGCCGAACGGTATGAAACCAATGGTCCCCAGATCAGTTTCACCGCGCGCCCGGGCTAAGCCGTTGACCACCTCGCCAATGGTCCCATCCCCGCCGGCTACAATTATTGGTGAAAAGCCCTCAAGCGCAGCCCGCCTGGCCAATTCTCCATCATGCCCGCGGCGCTCAGAAACTACTACCGAGAAATCAACTCCGGCTGCGCTCAAGGCAGCCTCAGCTTCGGGCCAGCGTTTCTGGGCCCTCCACCGGCCCGAATATGGATTGAGAATGACTTTGGCGGGCATTTAGCGCTCCTTCATGCATATGTAGATAAGCAATAATACTTCCACAACCGACTTGGTATTCCTGCCTTTCAGAAGTTGGGAATGAATGTTTGTCAAAAGGGAACACTCTTCATAGGCAGGAATATCAGAGGTTATTGAAGAATTGATGCTTGCTCCTTATCGATGCGGTATAATATTAAAGGGTTAGTCATCATTTTTCGCTTATATTATAGATTGTAGGAGGACATACGATGAATTGGCTCGACATAGCCATCACCATCGGTATAATTTATTTCACGATAACAGGCTTGCGCCGTGGTTTTCTGATAGGACTGATGGAGCTCGTTGGTATCATTGTGTCAGTGAGCATTCCTCTTCTTTTCTACATCCCGGGTAGCAGGTTATTAGAAGCTTTAGGCATATCCCAGGTATATTCTGGAGCCTTGGCATTTTTGATCATCTTCTTTATCGCCATCTCCCTCTACTTTTCCCTAGCTGAAAGTTTGTACAAATGGATTCCACACAAGATTCGCGCTTCAAAAATTAATCGGGTTTTTGGATTAAGTACCGGGTTGATGAAGGGGTTGATTATTATTACCCTTCTCCTTGCATTCATTGTCGCGTTGCCTGTACCGTTCATTACTTCTGAGCACATGGAGAGATCGGATTTCGGTTCTCCACTGCTGGATTCTGCTGCAGTGGCAGCGTCGTTGACCTCTGAGATTTTCGGTGAAGCCTTTCAGCACGCAGTAGGATTTCTTACCATTCAGACCGATGCAGGTGAAGGCATTGATCTTAAATTCACCGTTACCGATCCTGTTATAGACCAGGAGGCTGAAAAGGAGATGCTCCGCCTTGTCAATGAGGAGCGTACTCAGCGGGGAATCCCCGAACTCGTCATGGACGAAACGCTCCGCGAAGTTGCTCGCCAGCATTCTGTTGACATGTTTCAAAGAGGTTATTTCGGTCATCTCGATCCTGAGGGCAATACACCATTCGACAGAATGTTAGAGGGAGGGGTATCGTTTATTAATGCTGGAGAAAACGTTGCAGTTGCTCCCACTGTCTCTATAGCCCACCAGGGACTTATGGACAGCCCCGGGCACCGAGAGAATATACTTCAATCCCAGTACCGTCGCGTAGGCATAGGTGCTGCCCGGGGCGGCAGGCATGGTACCATGTTTACTCAAAATTTCGCCAACTGAACATGTTAGTCATGCAAAAATATGAAAATATTTTCTCAACAAACAGGAGTTTGCAAACACCTTATCCTCAACGAGGAGAACTTGGTCATAGCTGTTAATCGGAGCCATCAGTTCGAACTGAACTGTCCCCGGTCTTTCAACAACCTACTTCGCCATATTGTCCGCAGCAGCTTTGTCCTGAGCGTATTTTAATAAAATTGTTTCTTGCGGCCATCTTAACTTTTTGGAAAAATGAAGCCTTCGAGCTTTTCCAGTTGCTCAAAATTGAGCTTAATAAAGGTTTTTGTGATTCTTTGGCCATTTAACACCTCTGCCTTAATGCTGACATATTCTTCTTTATCAAGCAAAAAATGTGTTAATAAACTTGCTGATTACGTCTGCCCCTCCTATGATAGTGCCCACAGTACTGCCGAGATTGGCAAATACGACGACCAGGAGGACATGAGTCACCTTGTTATGCCAGAAACCCTTTATAGTATAAATATCTGTGGAGAGGCTCTCGAAATCTTTTACACTTGGTTTCCTGATCAGGGCTTCTGTAAGCCCGGCGAACCAACCTGCCGCCAAAAGCGGGCTGAGGGAACTGATGGGTGCGGCTACAAAAGCCGTTAAAATAGCCAGTGGATGAGCAAGGGCAAGAGCCGCTCCCAGAACACCCAAAGAACCGTTCCAGAGGACCCAGCTTATAATTTGCTCCATTCCCGTAGCCCTGTCCACAGAAAAGGTGGAGGCAATGACGGCAATAATAACGATGGGGATGCTCCAGGCGATTATTCTTGAAACCCTGGAGGCCGGCTTGACCTTGGTAAGTACCGACAGGTTATGGTCATCTCCTCCAATTTCCTCCTTGATTCCCGGAATGTGACCGGCGCCAAGTACAGCGACTACCTTATCACCCGGAGCGGTTTTTATCTTTTGAGCCAGGTATCTATCCCGTTCATCAACCAGAATTGACTTGAGCTGGGGGAAGGAATGGGACATTTCATCCAGGGCGGCGCTCAGCATATCCTTAGTCTTCATCTTTTCCATCTCGTCCTCGCTGAGCTCTTCATTCACTACTAGGCTCAACATAAACTGGAAAAACAGCTTCAGCTTACCCCACAGCCCGATGCTTCTCCATAAACGGCGCATGGTTATCTGGATATCCCGATCAGCCAGGCACAAAGTAGCGTCTACCTCCCTGGCAGATGTAATACCCTGGATCATTTCTTGGCCCGGTTTTATGCCGAACTTATCAGCCATCTTGTTCTGGTAGGAAGACAAGAGGAGGTTGGCCAGGAGCAGCAAGGCTTTACCTTCTTTTATAATCTTTATTATATCGGTGTTTTTCCACTTGTCGGTATCAG
>CAZMLU010000107.1:0-3963 GCA_964567295.1 uncultured Desulfovibrionaceae bacterium | reverse complement strand
GTCGTAGAAAAAACTCGCTCGCCACGCTTACTCAAACAGTTGACGCAGCTTCTGCCCACCTCTGCGCTCCTTTTTCTTATGCAAATCCAATATCCGCTTAGTTAAAAAAGGAAAACACTGGAAAATGTTAGTTGAATTAATAGCCGCGTTTATTAATTCCTAACATTGTTCATTTTAGCCAATCTTTTAAATTAATCGATTCATAACCAACCACTTGACGTCGCACAAAGTTATCTAAATTTCTTATCTTTACGGTAGCATCAATTCCAATTTTAGAAACTGTAGATGTAGAATCATATTTCATAGGATCGAGAGGAAATCCTAACATATCATTAACCGTAAACACATCACTTAAAAAATCAACTCGTGTAGCTATGGCCCAGTTAATATCATCCCAACAGTAAACATTTACATCTTTGTTGACTATAACTGCAGTCTTAATCCAAGGCTCAGCTAGGGCGGCCAGCAAAATATTTTTCGTAATTCCTTCCTGGACTTCAGGATAACAATCAATCTGAATAGCACAATTTAAAAAGAAGGGCAGCAAATTTACAGAAGTTACCAGGGGAGAAACTTCCCTTAGCTTTTTTAACAGCCGTCCTTCCATGGGGACAGCGAGTAATGAATGTTCTTCAATAGTACCGCTGATTATATTTTCCGATATAGGGTTCTGCTTGTGGGTTATACAGTTGATTTCCACTACGGGCTTTTTTGATTGGCCTCCATAATATTGAGTCACTTCACCCATAGGTCCTTCCATTTCCTCTTTGCTGATTGAAATATGTCCTTCTAAAATTATTTCTGCTTTTGCCGGGACATACTGCTCAATGGTTGTACATTTTACTACTTCAAAAGGTCGCCCTAAAATAGCCCCTGCGTATTCAAATTCGTCTTGCCCATAAGGGATCCCCGATTCAGAGGCAAACATAAAGATAGGATCGGCTCCTAGCACGATAGCAACAGGCATATCTAAACCGAGCTTTTTTTATTTTTGAAAAATAATCGAGGTGTGCTGATTAGGTACAAGCTGAACTGTTAAATGCTCTTTTTTATATTCAAGCCTACAAATAGCGGAATTGGTTTTGCCTGTTTCAGGATCTTTGCAGACGATAATTGTAAAAGTTATAAAATAACCTGAATCGTATTTACAGTTCCAAGTAATGGGAATAATTTCTTTTAAATCTCCTATATCTTTAACCACTATTTCTTGGCAGGGAGCGTCTTCTACATATTTTACTTGGTAAGGTCTGGCATCTTTTAAATTTTTGACCTCTTCTAACAATTCTTTTTGAGGAACGCCAAACATGTAAGAAATCATCCGTCGAGAAGAATAAATATTTCCGACTATTTGCTGATTCATCCCATCTACATTAGTAAACAATACAGCCTTATCCTTCTCATCTAAAACCTTCATTTGGACTGCTGCTAACTCATATTTAGAATTTATCTCTTGATTTACCTTTAAAAGTTCCCCCTTTGCTTCTAAAAAATTCATGAATTCCCTTAGCTCATCAAACCTTTTTGTATCTGTGCAATCCATATTTGCCCTCTTAACTTTCCCGTATCATCCTCCAGCCATGAAAACCATAAATACAATTTCATCACCATTTTTAACTTTAATATTTTTATCATCAGGCCACATCAGGCGTTTTCCGTTAAGCATTATTTGGTAAGCAAAATCTATTGTTCCATCTGAATAAAACATCTCTTCTTTAAGCTGGGGATATAATCTCAACAACTCATTCATTACCTGCTCAAAAGTGTTGAAAGAAGTATCAAGATTTACAGATTGAGTTCCCGTCACACCTTTAAGATTAGACATAAACTTTATTTTTGTTGCCATCTATCTCATTTCTCCTTCCGAACTTAACTTTTCGCGCCACCGTAGGCCCGGTGAAAAAGGGTCCCTCGGGAGTGTCTTCCCTGTCTTCATACACCAAAAGAGTGGGCCAATTAAAAATCAGCCCGACCTCCTTAAATAATTTAATTACAGGTCACATATTGAATTCAATACAGTAACCCCATAAAACTTTTCTAAGTTTTTAACTTAAATCAGGTAATCGATAGCTTCTATTTACTTTCCTTTCCACTCCGGGCTGCGTTTTTCCATAAAAGTCTGCAGCCCTTCTACTGCATCATTGGTTTTCATTAGTTCGTTAAGATAGATAGAGTCAATTTCTTTAAGTCCAGCATGAAAATCTTTGTCAATTCCTACATTAACAGCTCAGAGCTGAAGCATGAAAAAGTTTTATTCTCACGTTCGCTTATTGCGATACAGTTTCTGGATGGCTGCTGTTTCTGCGCGGCGTTTTAACCCGGAGTTAAAAGAGTTCTACGAACTAAAACGAAGTCAGGGTAAGCATTCTAATGTGGCTACTGGTGCCCTAGCAAGGCGTTTAGCACATCTGGTCTACTCCATCTGGAAAAATAACAAACCGTTTGATCCAGCTCCCCAATGGTCGCCACCTGGCAATAATTAAATGTCCAAAATTTCTATGTGATTGTCAAAGACCAATTTTACTAAGGATAGCGTCCAGCGTCAAAAAGCGGCAGAAAAGCAGCTCCAAGAAGTAAGTACCGAAAACGGCAAGCTGAAACGTCTGCTGGCCTATAAAAAACTTGAGTTGGTTAGCTTAAGAGAGCTAAGAGACAGCCAAAACCCTCGGCAGCCGATAAAGTTGCTATTGTGAAAAGGTGGATTGGCAAAGGGTACGCAAAAGCCGTAGTCGTTGACTTTGTCAGCTTGGCGGTATCCACCTATTATCACCATATTACGGATAAAGAGTCAGTTGTAAGTCCTAAAAAGCCTGTAGGGCAAAAGAGGCCGAGGTATTCTTTTAACAGCCAAGGTAATAAGATGCCTGATGAAATTGTCAAAGAGCATCTCTTAGAACTGGTTTGTGGTGATGGTTTCCCTTATGGCTACGGCAAGTTAACCAACTGCTTGCAAGAAAGTTACGGGCTCATGATTAACCACAAGAAAATATACAGGCTTTGCAAAGAGCTTGATATTCTGCGGCCACATCGGAAGATTTGCTATGAGCAGCCACGTAAACTGGCTGAAATAACTGAGGTTACAGGCCCTAATCAGCACTGGAAAATAGATCTTAAATATTGTTACATAACCGGCCATGAAAGAATACCGGTTAAATAGCCCAGCATGAATGCTTATATTAAATCGTTTTATAGCATCTTAGAATATGATTTCTACACCCGTCATGAGTTTCAAGATTTTGAAGATACTTACCGTGAAATCACCGAGTATATGGATTACTATAACCACAGCCGTAGACACGGCAGTATCAAAAATATGGCACCCATGAAGTTTTATGAAGCCTCTTTAGACAGCCGGATTTTAGTAATACAACAGGTTGCCTGATTATCAAAGAACAGAAATCTATAGCATTTTTTTTGTAAACGCTAATGACTAAAAAGATTTTCTCCAATATTAGGGGGTCAGGCCATTTAACCTAAGTTTAGATTTACCAATTCCCTTTAATCTACGATTGCCGGATTATATCCATTATTTCTACATACCTTATTTTTAAAATCCCCAACGTTAAAGTCATAAGCTTATTCCTTTTACCTGATAGCGGAAGTGATTGAGATTACCGGTTCCTCTTCCAGCTCAGCAACACGACTGCGCAGCCGTCCTAACTCATCTTGCTGTTCGGCCAGTTGGGTCTTATCACCATCGGGAGTGTATTTCTTGCGCCAGCGCGTTAGAATACTCGTACAGATGCCCAAACTCTCAGCAACAGCCTTGACTGTCCGCTCGCTGCTGTAGCTCATCCGCACAGCTCGCTTCTTGAACTCTTCATCATATTTTCTTCGGTAGTTTGGCATTTTTGTTCCTCCTCTAAGCTTCTTCTATCTTACCAAACTGTCCGATATTTTAACACACACCCAAATCACCTACTTTAACAACGCGTATTAATGTTATTCATCTATTTATCAAACTGT
>CAZMLU010000106.1:0-4016 GCA_964567295.1 uncultured Desulfovibrionaceae bacterium | reverse complement strand
TTCCGCGATTATCATCTCTTTTCCGGGGTAGCAGCCCTATTTCTCGCCGCCCTGATAGGCAACCTGCTGACAGGTTACTTTAGCCCCGGCTTGGAAGCCCAACCGGTAGCACACACTGCCCATCTATGGAATTTTCTGGGAATTGGAATAGTCGGTTTTGCCGCAGTCCTGGCAGGTGGCTGTCCTCTTAGACAGCTTATCCTTTCCGGGGAGGGAAACACAGATGCTACTGCCACCGTTTTGGGTATGGTTTTTGGAGCAGGCATCATGCACAATTTTGGTTGGGCCGGCAGTCCGGCCGGCGTAGAAACAGGAGGACAGATCATGGTGATAGGCTTATGGATACTGCTCCTGCTCTTCGCTTTTCTAATAGTCCACGGCCAGGCTTCCGCAGAAGCATTCCGTGGGAAAAAGTAAATATTCTTACGTTCTTATGAGGTCAGGCTTTAGTTGACATATTTTTTCTTTCACAAACTGCTTTTAAAATGTTATAGTAAAAGGAGGCGAAACAAATGGAAACCAGATTTGTAGACTGCAGCGGCCTTTCGTGCCCGGAGCCTGTCATCAGGGCTCGGAAAGCACTCCAGGAACCCGGAATCGATGAAGTGCAAGTTAAAGTAAACAGCACTGTGGCCAGAGATAACGTTTCCCGTTCAGCCCGTTCCATGGGCTGGAACGCCGAGGTATCTGAAGTAGAAGATCATTTTCTGATCACCCTGACCCGCAGCCCTGGAGAGGAATAATTTTAAAAATGGATTTTCACCAGCTCAGAGTGTTTGTAGAAGTAGTGAGACAAAAAAGCTTTTCACGGGCGGCAGAGAGTATTTTTTTGAGCCAGCCTACAGTCAGTGCCCATGTCAAGGCACTGGAAAATGAAATAGGGGTTCCCTTGTTGGATCGAAGCCAGCGCCAACCTCAGCTGACTGAAGCCGGAAAAATTCTTTTCCGCTATGCGCAACAATTCTTGGGACTCAAAGAAGAAGCTCTAGCTGCCATTCAAAAAGAATATGAAATTGTAAAGGGCCATCTGGAGATTGCAGCCAGCAGTGTTCCGGGGACATATCTGCTACCCGGAATACTGTTTTTGTTTCATCAACGTTTTCCCGAAGTAACATTTTCGGTTATGTTACGGGACACCAAGCAGGTGTTGGAAAGTATAAAAGAATTTACATTCGACCTTGGTTTTGTGGGCGAACCGGGAAACCATGAAGACCTTGAGCAAGTCAAACTTGTAGATGATGAACTAATCCTGATCACACCTCCAGGGACAAAACTTCCCTTCCACGAACCGGAAGGCACTGAACTTCCTTCAATTGATATCTCTTCTTGCCTGGAATTACCCTTTATACTTCGAGAACCAGGTTCTGCCACACGCACTGTTTTCGAAAAAGCTTATAAAAAACATACGGGAAAAAAGGCTGCTCTTAACATAGTTGCCTTCCTGGAGGGGCAGGAAGGCATCAAGGAGGCAGTTAAAAAAGGGCTGGGAGTTACGGTTATCTCCAGAAGGGCGGTGGCAGAAGAACTGCGCGGGCAAGCTGTAGAAGGATACAAGATCATGGATCTCACCCTGGAAAGAAGCTTTTACCTGATCTATTCCAAAAAAAGAATCCTTGCCCCCCTGGGGCAGGCTTTTGTAGATTTAACTTCTACATATTTTCGAACTGAACTGCCGTTATTGGACAAATAAAAAATTGGGGAATGACTAAAATGTCGCTTTGCAAAAAACAACGGAACTTGCAGAACAGCCTGACAAAAAAAGATATAAAAACCCTTTCCAAAGAAGCATAGCTTAGAAGCTGAAATCTTCCAGCAGCCGCCTGCAAAGAGACAGGCTCCACCTATTATAACCATGGATCTGGAAGGCTTTTGCAGCGGCAGCATGAATGAGGAACTGGAAAATCGCAGTCACCTTGAAAAGAGGGGCTAATGCTATGCCTTAAAGGATACCGTTATTTTACGCAAAGATTCAAGCACATATTCTACTTCTTCCTCGGTATTAAAATATCCCGGGCTGAAGCGTACCGTTCCCTCGGGAAAAGTGCCGATTGTCCGGTGGGCTTGGGGAGCACAATGCAAACCGGTCCGGCAGAGAATTCCGTAAACCTCCTCTAAAATATAACCCAACTCACCGCTATCCATACCCTCTACCGTAAATGAAACAACTGCAACGGAGCTTGATGTATCACCTGAACCATAAACAGTTGTTCCTTCTATCTTCTTCAGCCCCTCCCGCAGCATGTTTATTAATTGCAAATCATGCTGCCGGATTGTCGAAACTCCATGCTCCTGAATAAATTTTATCCCCTCATTTAATCCGGCCAGGCCGGGCATATTCATCGTTCCTGCTTCCAGGTAATCAGGCATGATCTGTGGCTGACGCTCCTCTTCAGAACTGCTGCCCGTCCCCCCTTCACGCCAGGGCTTTATATGAAGACCCTTACATACATAAAGCAACCCCACCCCCGGAGGTCCAAGCAGGCTTTTGTGCCCGGTGAAAGCGGCCAGGTGGGGTCTTATTTCCTGCAGGTTTAAGGGCAGGGACCCTGCCGTTTGTGCAGCATCCAACAGAAAAACAATATCCTTTTCCCTGGCCAGATTGGCAATAGCCGCTGCCGGCATGATACTGCCGATAATGTTGGAAGCATGTGTGCATATTATCATTTTTGTTTCAGGTTTTATGGCCTCAGTAATCTTTTCAACCTCAAGAAAGCCATCGGCACCGGGCGAAACCATAGTGGTCGTGATCCCTCCCCCTTCTTTCTGGGAACCAAGCGGCCTTAGCACGGAGTTATGCTCCATAGAGGTATAAATGACATGGTCCCCTTCTTCCAGCACGCCCTTTATGGCCATATTAAGTGAATCCGTGGCATTCAGTGTAAAAATAATTTCTTCAGGAAACTCAGCTCCCAAAAACGAAGCTACCCGTTCCCTGGCCTCGAATACAATTCGTTCTGCCTGTATAGAACGAGTATGTGCCGAACGGCCGGGATTACTTCCACTGTAACGTAAAACCTTCCCCGCCGCTTCATATACCTCTTCAGGCTTAGGCCAGGAAGTTGCGGCATTATCAAAATAAATACTCCTATTATCCTTCAATTATATTTTTCTCTCCTTGTAAAAAAGGATTTAAGACCACCGGCAGATTTGTCTACCTGTAACTCATAAAATTCTTCCACTTCAACAGAGGCCTCCTCCAGGCAACCTCTAATAGGGTCGGCATCCCCGGGCATGCAGCGCAGAGCAGTCCCGCAGCTGGAGCTGATAACACGGGGGACAGGAACCATCCGGAACTCATACTGTCCTCCTGCCAATACTTTTTCGGCCTTTATAGCCTGGTATGTGCTGGGAAATGTAAAATAACACATTGTTTGGTCCACAGAGAACCTCTCCTTTGAAATCCGCTTAAACTATCATGAATAAACTTGCCGATCAACGGCTGCATTACAAAATTTAGTGCATCATCTATATTATAACAATTTCCAGCAGCAAAAAAAATAGAAATCACCTATAGTCTCTTGTATTAGTATAGATAAAACTTAACTGTTATTATCGCCGGCAGGCCGGGCATTAAGCTGTATTTTTCAGGAAAAAAAGGAAGCAGATATTCTTATCACCTGCTTCTCTTCTTAGTTGTTTATCTAATGACAGCAAAGAAATATCAAGGGTTACTTATTATCAGCACGTGGCACAGCTTGAACTGCTGCAGCTGCTGCAACCGCTGCTTCCTCCTATATCACTGCCACCGTCAAAAGAAGAGGATCGGCCCGTACGGAACGCTGACATCACTCTGCGGCCTTCACCACCGCATTGGGGACAGGAAAAAGCTGCCCCTTCATCTATCTTGCAAAGTTTTTCAAAACGATGTCCACACCCACAAAGAAATTCATATATAGGCATCTTAGCCCTCCTCGATAATTATTTAAGGTTTAATATCACAAAGCGCGTAGAGAGAAGAGATTCTACCTCATCCAGCCTTTTCAGAACTTCTTCTGGAACAGGATTGTCCACCTGCA
>CAZMLU010000105.1:0-4018 GCA_964567295.1 uncultured Desulfovibrionaceae bacterium | reverse complement strand
CTTATGCTTACCATGACTCGCTCCCTGGCTCTGCGGCTTTTGACGTAGACATTACAGTCATCAGCGTATCTGCAGAACCGATGGCCGCGTCGCTCCATTTCTTTGTCCGATTCATCCAGTAGGATGTTGGACAGAAGTGGACTCAGGGGTTATATGGAGAATAAAAAAGAATAGGATATAACGTTTCCTACGATAAATAATTCCCTCTTTTCTATCGTCAGTCAATTATTAGATGTATAATACTACCGTAGTATATAAAGTAACTGACGATAGAAAGGTGGTGTAACGTCATGCAAGTAGTTAAAGCTATCAACCCCCTTGATGGTAGCACAGATTACATCCTAATCAACAAAGATTATGATGTCGTGGTCCCTGTCAACCAGTACTTGAATTATTTGAAAGCAACCGGCAAATCCCCGAATACTACTAAAAACTATTGCTTTCATTTAAAAACCTACTTCAGCTTCCTGGAGGAGTTAGGTGTTGAGTACAACCGTTTCGATACCGATACCCTTGTCTCTTTTATTCAGTGGCTTAGAAAGCCTATCAGGTCTTTGCAGGTTGATTTTCTCTACCCGGAAGACCGCATTTGTGACAAGACTGTCAACACTATCATTACTGCCATATCCAGTTTCTATCAATACATCTGCCGGAAGGAAACATTCAAAAATCCGGTTATTTATGCTGCAGTTCCTATTCCAGCAGATGGTTATAAGAGATTTCTGATCCACGCCGGCAGAATGACGGGTTCCAAAAACTTATTAAAGCGCAAGACCATTAAGCGAATTGTATCCACAGTGGATGATGATAATTTTAAAGCTTTCTTCTCCTGTATCAGGAGTCTGAGAGACAGGGCTGTGATTCTTTTGATGTATGAGGCAGGACTTAGGGTCGGCGAAGTCCTGAGCCTGTGGATTGATGATTTATTCCTATGGGACAAGCGTATCCGCATCCTTCCCAAAGACGACCTTTCCAATGGCGCCCGAGTTAAGTCCCGGGCAGAGCGTTTTATTGATATTTCTTCACCGCTTTGTAAGCTTCTGGATGATTATCTGCTCTTCAAACGTCCTGACTGCTACGGAACCAATCATCTTTTTGTTGTTGAGAAAGGGCCTAATACCGGAAAGCCTTTATCCTATAATACGGTTTACAAAGTGTTTAGGTATTACTCTCGTTTGACAGGTGTTTCGCTTACCCCGCATTTGCTCCGTCATACCCATGCTACATCTCTCATTCGAGCGGGATGGGACGCCTCTTTTGTTCAAAAGCGGCTGGGGCATGCACAGGTCCAAACTACCATAAACACTTACGTTCATCTAAACGACGATGATTTAAAGCGTTCTTATCAAAAATATTAACTATGGAAAGAGGGATGTAATGAATCAAAATGATGTTCAAAACGGCATTCACAATTCCCAAAATATTATCTGGGAAAAGCATATCACCGGCCCGTTTGCAAAAGATAAATGGCATCTTCCTCATATGGTGGAAAATTACCCTGATATCTCAAAAAAGAATATCTATTTTGATTACACCCAAAATCCTTTCATCAAAGCCGAGCTAAAATATTTTTTCATGTATAAGCTGCTTTCAAAGGAGTACTCACCTGCCAGCCTCGCTCAAGGTTTATGCCAAAGCTCAAGGCACTTGTGCAATTTTTTTAATGATAATAATTACATAATTAATTCTGTTCTTGATCTTAATCTTGAGAAAACCCTGGTCCTTCTGCGGACCTGGCTGACCGAAAAAGGATATAGTCAATATGACAGGGCTCCTGTGCTGCTCAAAGTAATGTATTCTTTTTACTTGCGCTGGTATGATACCAGGGATGAGTACGACAAGGATGTCTGGGATTTAAGGAGAATGTACCCGGAAAGTGAGCATCCCAAATATGTTGGCAACAGAGCATGGTATATGAATTTCTCGTTTATCAAAACACCCAAGCTAAAAATGCTTGTTAAAAGATTCTACAAGGTGCGCGTTGCCACCAGGGCCCTGCAGACAGTTCACAAGGAGTTGCGATATTTAAGGCATTTTATTTGGTTTCTGCAGGAAAAACATGCCTCAATTGACTCCTTCTCACTTTTAGAACGTCACCATTTGGAAGAGTTTTATTTGTGGCTCGCAAGTCAAAGAAATCAATATGGTGAACTTACCTCCCTGCGTGAAAAACGCTATACCGTTCAGTACTTAAGGGTTGTATTCGAATACCTGCAACGGATCGGGGATATAAATGCTCCCCAGAAGCCGCTTATTTATCCGGAGGATGAATAAGCGGCACTATTAAAAGAACCCCCAGGTTTATACCCCAAACAGCATTAGAACAGCTTAAAGTTAACCTTCATTTGCTAAAGCCTCAACTCCGTAACGCTGTTGTTATTGTTATGAATGTAGGCATGAGAGCCTCAGAACTACTACATTAAAGGAAGACTGCATTTTCTATGATAAAGATAATTCTGCCTGGATCCGTTACTATATGTCTAAAATGCACAGGGAGCATCATGTGCCCACCAGCCAGGAGGTTGTTGATGCCGTACGCAGCCCGCTGTTACTTGCAGCAGAAATACCTGACCCGCAGAAGGAAAAATACCTCTTCCGAACCCGCAAGGGCTTGTTGCAGTACCAACGGGTTACAGCAGAGCTCCGCAAGTTATCTGAAAAGGTGCCTATTACAGATTCCAGCGGGAATATCTATTATTTTAACTTCCATCAATTTAGACATACGGTCGGTACAAATATGATTAACGCCGGTGCTCCGGTTACGTCGGTTAAAAGTGTCTTGGGCATGAAAGTCCTGAAATGACAATGGTCTATGCGCATATTCATGATCAAACTCTAAAGGAAGATTTTGAAAAGGTCATTAAAGACCGTTTGTTTGACCATTACAGCACGGCCCAAGATGAAATCATATCAGAAATAAAGTGGTTTAAGCATAATTTGTATAAAAATGCTCTGCCCAACGGTTACTGCCTTCATCATCCCAAACAAGGTGGGTGCCCTCACGCCAATGTTTGTCTGACCTGTCCCAAGTTCACAACAAGCAAGGCTTTTATACCGGTGCTCAGTCAACAGCTTGAAATGACCAAAAAGCTTGTAGAGGATGCTAAAAGCAGGGGCTGGGACAGAGAAGCGGAACATCAAACAAACATTGTGCTGAGGCTAAATGAGATTCTGGCAGGGTTAGAAAATCATTCTTAATTAAATTGTCAAGGAGCGTGTGGTTATGTCAAATCCCAATCCCAATACAACGAAAATGTTGGAGTATGCAAAAATGCGTACTGAACAGGCTGTCACTAAGGCAGAGGCGGCAATTTCTCAAATGTTGAATGACAATGTCGCTGTAAATTTTAATTCGGTCAGTGTCTATTCTGGTGTATCAAAACGCTTTCTCTATTCACATGCCGACATTAAAGAAAAAATTATTAATTTGCGCAGCCAGCCAAATCCCAGCAATGTTCGCACAAAGGTTTCACTTAATGAATCGTCCAAAGATGTCATAATTAGCCGTCAGAAATTAAGAATCCAATGTCTTACGGAAGAAATATCCGGGTTAAAAAAAGAGCTCCAAATCCTTTATGGGAAGCTGGCAAGCTATCAGACAAAGTAGATAACTGCCTTAATTCCTGGACAAAGCAGTTGTGCTGCTTTGATTTTTGGACTGGGCCTGGCCGTCTTCTTCGCAAGTGAGTGTCAGCCGGCTCATCTAAAGCCGGCCCGAACGCGCGACCCTTTCCGCGCGAACGGCAGTAAGCGTAGATAAAATCTTGAGCGTTGCCAGTCCCGGGCCGGCGCCTGCGGCCTATTTTGCTAATGTACTCGCAGACAAAAAGGAGATTGCTATTCAAACAAAGAATATATTACAAAACCGCAGATAGAAGCTTTTTCCAATATCTTCACGCACATGTTACTGATGATAGAAGCAAGGGAAACCATCACTTTAAAAAACATCCTCCATATAAGATGACTCCACCTTGCGGCGTGCCTTTCGTTCGTTCTTCCCGTTCTCCGTTTGGTAGTA
>CAZMLU010000104.1:1409-4215 GCA_964567295.1 uncultured Desulfovibrionaceae bacterium | reverse complement strand
ACCGCTATGCCTGTGCCGGTGGAGTCATCCCAGGTAGGAAAGGGATACACTTCATCGCCGAAGATCCGATCTATTCCCCGGGGGTGGTTTTCGTAGCAGAGGCGATACCTGGACCTAAGGCATGCACTTTTTCATCCGGTTCAACATACTTTACGGCCGGGTTTTTCTCCAGTGACCGGATTGCAGTGGAAGGCAGCCTTACCGCTACAGCATCTATTAGGCTGAATTCCCGGTAAACTTCCCCGGAAAACTGCTGTACCTGCACTGAATCGGGGCTGTGATGAAAGCCCACCAAAACGTTTATTTTATCATCTTCTGTCGCCTGAGTCGGTACAGCGGTGAAAAAGAGCAAGCCTGCGATTATGAATATTTTTACAAAAAGTGAAACCATTTTGTTTTTGCTAACGTGAATCATTTAAACCTCTCCTTAATATAATAACCTTTGATCAATCAACAGCCAGTATGCCTTGACTTTATTATTTAATTCGCCAGGAAGGTTTATATTTCCTGCAGGAATTACTATAACCTTTTTATTCGCTGCACCTGGGCGTACGGCTGCGGTCTTGGCCTGCGCAGGTGAAAAGAAAACCCTCCGCTATTTTAGCAAGGGGTCTTGTTATGGCCGTGATTGCTATTGCTTCGTTTATTGCCCCAGAATCAGTACTTAGACCCCTTTTGGGAGGAATTGGGAGCCCGAAGGACAGGGCTCCTCTTTCCGACCCGTACAGTCTTTTACAATAAAGTTCCCCCGTCTGTCTGTTGTAATCCCCCAAGGATAAAAGACCCACTTCTGAGGCCCTTAGCCCACATCTATAAGTGGTCCTGAATATACAGTAGTCCCGTAGCCAATATTTTGAGTTAGATTTTTTAACTGCCTTAAAAAGCTTTTCCAGTTCTTCCTGGGTGTAATATTTAATTGTTTTCACTTATTAAAATAACCCCCTTTCTTAGTCATAACTGCTATTTTGACTAACTTATTAAACTCCTTAAAGGCTTATATTACAGTCTTCACAGGGTTTATATTAAAATATTTTATAAAAGTTGGTCATTAAAGAATAAAAAAAGGGCAGTTTATAGCCTTGCCCCAGGGCTTTTTTCCACAAAAAATACCTTATTTTTTAACCTTTATTTTTTTTGCTTCCTGGAGCTTTTTAACTACCTCTTCAGCTCCTTTTTTATATAAGGTGATACAGATTAGCGTTTCTTCCTCATAAACTGCCCAGTGTCTCCCGTATTTTCTAATCTCCATGATTCACTTCCCCACTTTCTTCCTTAAGGGATTTTAAATGCCCAATCAAGTCATTGGCTACTTTTGAGCTTAAGTAAGAGAAGTCTTTTATTTGATAACTTTCCTTTAACAGCTCTTTTAACTTCATTATAGGCATGGAGATTTCTTTAGATAATGCGAATATTTCTTCCATCTGCTGCTCTGTTGCAGGCAGCTTATCCTTACTGACTTGCTTATTTAAGGGCTTTGAATCTTCCTGGATGAAATCTTCTATATCTTGAGTAAAAATCCCTGAGCTTCTAGTGGCATTTAATACAGCGTCGATGAATCCTCTTTTTTTAGCCATTTTTAAAATAGTATTAGCTATAGTAAAGGTATTCTTATTTTTATACATAGCTTCTTTACTGTTACAAGATCCCAAGCCTTCTGCTTCTACTTGAGCCGTCTTTTTATTAAAGAGGGTAACCTTTACCTCATAATGAAGAAAAGGCTTTTCCCAATCCTCAATTCTGTTAACAACTTTAGCAAAGCTGGCAAAGCCAAAGATGTTACATAGCTTTTCTGCACCAGGCTTTTTTAAAGTGGGTTTTGAATAGTGCTCCAGCACACCAAAATCTTGTCCCGGAGTCATCATGGTCTTTAGAAACTCCTGGAGGGAACTTACCCTTTCCTTTGCCTCTTCTAAGGTAATAGCAAAGGAAGGCACAACATCTACGGGATATAATTCCCTATTTTGTGTAACATGTGTAGAAATTTCCCTTCCTGCATCAATGGTTTTTGTGATAGGTTCATTATCATTCTGTATGGATTTATCTTTTATTTTGGCCATTTAACTTTCCTCCTTTGAGTAATTTCTGTAGTAAAAATATCTCTAAACTTAAACCTTCAATTTCAGGAGGCCTGTTAGATTTAACTGCCTCCCAAAATCTTGACTCCAACTCAACTAACAAACAGATGATTTCCTCGTCCCTGAAGATAAGCTTATACTTAAAGTGATTACCGCCTATTAGAACAGCAACATAACAAAATGTGTAACCTGTAACAGATAGATAGTGCTGGATCTGGAGCATATATTCCTCGGGTATGCCTTTTTGCCATTCCTTTTTATAATGCTGTCCAGTGGTTTTAGCTTCAAAAATACCCTGGCCATAGTCAGGATCCATTAAAACGCCATCAATGTTAGCCAGTATAAATGAATAATCAGGATGTTGCAGCACTTTCTTTTCAGGCTGAACTTCTAATCCAGTCCTTAAATTAAATTCCTCACGTATAATTGGTTCTAATTGTTTGCCCCAGTAAGCAGCTTCCCCTGGCTTTTTTGGTTGGTTTAAGCTTTTCTTTTCCAACCAAAGCTGCATGGGTGATTTCCACCTGCTGAGGCCACATACTGCTGCAGCGTCGCTACCTCCTAAACCTTGGTCCCTTAGCTTAAGCCATTCCTTTTCACTTAGGTTTTCTGTTGAAGAAAGGATTTTAGCCTTCATGTCAATAGGTTGGACTTTCAGGCATTAAAGTAAGCCCCTTATCAGAACTTTGCAAAAGACTGATAATGTCGGAGGCTATTTTGGTAACCTTACT
>CAZMLU010000104.1:0-1309 GCA_964567295.1 uncultured Desulfovibrionaceae bacterium | reverse complement strand
TTGATGGTAATGGCTTTAGAGGTTTCATTATAGTGCCCTTTGGCAGTTAAATCAGATAATTCCTTCACGGGAAGTTCTAAGGCTTCTTGTAAGGCCTTGTAAACAACGTCAGCGTTGCCAACGTTGCCTTTAAGGCCTGTAACTAGAACAGGTAAAAGAACTTCATCACCCTCAGTTTGATCGATATCGAAGACATTAACTAGCTTGAAGCCTTTAATTACATAGATAGGATCATTTGTTGCTTTATCTTCAGTTTTGTATTTACAGGGAGCAAAGATCTTTATGGCTTTTTCACCCTTTTTAACGTGACGCCCGAGATTTTGCCAGGTTTTAAAGCCAGCCACGAAGGTTGCCTGAGGGTACTGGTCGTAGATTAACATGGAATTTTGAAAGCTGTAGTTATGGAACTTTGAGTGAAAGGAAAGGAATTTTGTCCACTCTTCATGTGAATCTATTTTAGTAAGGGCTTCTTCTATCCTATGATAAGCTTCTTTGACAGCGGGTATCATGAAACACCTCCTTTTAGAATTAAAAAAAAAGCCTTTTATAGTCATGCTCAGGACTTGGTGAGTTAGATATTGGAAAAATCATACCCCTGTTCGTAGCTGCTCTTGAAAAGGAAGTAAAGGCAAGATTTGCTTATAAATATAAGAAACATAAAGCTGAACTCACTTAACAGGGGTTTTTCAGTTTCAGTAACTCTTTCCTCCTTTCGTTGTGCTAGTGTGTTTCTAACATTTTGAGCGATTCCCCCAGTGATATTCCTGATTTCCATTAGCAGGTCTGAGGTACCGCTATTATCTAGGGTAAGGTTTGGGTTGTAATCTGGGTCTGGCCTGTAGCTATTACTTCCCAGGTAGTGCTCAAATAGTTCAGGATCAGGATCCTCTCCATAAGTTCTACGGTAATAATTGATAAATTCATTTCTGTCCATTTTTTGCCTCCTTAGAATTAGAAATAATAAGAAGAACCTTAAATAGGTTCTTCTGTAGACTTCTGTTGCAATTTTCTTTCCTTGATTTCAGTTTTTACTTGCCTAATGTCCTTGCTTAAATCTCTCATGGTTTCATTGGATGTTTCTCGCAGGGCTTGAGATGCCAAGCTTGATAGCAAAAATACTGATCCTGTTTTTAGAATATTATAGGCGTTTCGTTGAATTAGTTGTGATAGCATTTATTTATATCCCTCCTTTGTTTTTGTTTTATTACTTATACGTCAACAAAGGGGATTTGAAAAAGTTTGATGGGTGTAACTATGCCTGCAGTGTCTATGTGAATAAAGGGGAAAATAAAAAAGACCCCACCCAAGG
>CAZMLU010000103.1:0-4248 GCA_964567295.1 uncultured Desulfovibrionaceae bacterium | reverse complement strand
GGGAGACCCAGGAAGGCAACAAGCCTTCCTGAGTAACCCGAGATCGCATCGAGAACTTTCAGCACATATCTCATAGTATCACGTTAAACCTCCAGTTCACTTGCGTAATCAAGGTGCGTTTTTTAGTACGCTTAATCCAAGAGGCCTATCATTTCCATGTATTCTTTTTGGGATTCAAGGGCCCTTTCCGAAAGGTCATCTTCCACAAAATCATCAAACAAGGTGTGTGAGTATTCTCTGGCCTCTTCCTGCGCTTCGTCGGAGAGCTCGATTATCTCCACGTAATCTTCCATCTGTGCCAGGTATTCGTGGTCGACTTTTTCTAAAGTTTGAGCTTTTTTCACGGATAGTTCTTTAACAGCCACCTCCATGATGGCCTGCAGATCCGGGGGGAGCTCGTTCCAGGCATCCATGTTTACAGTAACCTCGGAAGCCATAAGCAGGGTGTGAACTCCCGGAGTTATAACATAATCTGCTGCCTCATGAAGTCCCAGGGCCCAGTTGGAGCTGGGGGAAACCCACTCAGCAGCGTCAACTACACCTTGTTCCAGCGCCGAGTAAATCTCCGGCCCGGGCAGGGTTACGATGGAAGCACCCAGTCCTTCGAACCACACGGCCGCAGCGCCGCCGCTTCTTACGGACATCCCCTCGTAGTCATAAATGCTTTCAATGGGCTCGTGGGTATGCACGATTTCTGCTCCGATAGGAGGAACTCCAAAAATGGCCGGCCCCACGAACATGATGTTGTGATTTGCATAAGCTTCACGGGCGATATCAATGCCGCCGTGTTCCCAGTACCAAGAATCCAGCTGGTAAGCGTGGGTAAAGGTGCCGGGCAGGCTAGTCAAAAGGTTACAAACGGGCTCTTTGCCGGGCCACCACATCGGCGTTTTCATGCCAACTTCCAAAACACCGTCCTGCACGGCATCAAAAGTTTCCATCGGATCGACTATAGAGCCAATCGGATGAAAGTCAATTACAAGGCGCCCGCCGGAAAGCTCCTCGACTCTTTCTGTAAATGCCAGCTGCAGATCATAGCCGGGGTCCTCGGGGGTATAAATACCCTGGGCTGTCCACTGGAATACTTGATCAGGATCTGCCGGAGCAGGTTCCTCGTTATTGGGATCCTCTACCGCCGGCTCCTCCTCCGGAGCACAACCCGTGATCCCCGCCGCTACACCTACTAAAAACAACCCCACAACCAAGACAATAAAAAACTTGCTTTTCATTCTCAATTAAATGACCTCCTCTTAAAAATAATCAACCAATTAACTAATCAACTTTTCCCGCACAAACACAACTTTGTAATGCAGAATTAATCCCTTGCAGACCACCTCCTGTTTTTTAGAATCACCGTTATTGAAGTTAAAATCGCCGTTATTTAAGCATGTAAAGAATTCGACTTTTTTAGAATAATTCCTGCTTACTATAGTAATTATTTCATATTTTGAAATATTTTCCGGAAAAACGTAAAAAGGCAGGCCGTCCCTCGTTGATTACGTAACTCTCTACATTATAGATCTCTCCGTAAAAATTGCATAGTTCCGTCTTTAAAGATTACCACCTTTGAGCCGGGACCGTTTTTCTCTCGCAAAAGATTCACAACATCTTCCCAGTCATCACACTCAATCGCTTCCGGCTGAAGGTTAAAACGCTGTCCACCACATTCACTATAAATAATACTTCTTTTAATTTGCGGTGGAAAATTTCCCCCACCTGACCACAGCTTTCCACCTGTATTCTCGCCAAACTGGCCAAAAAGATAATGGACAATCTGTCCTACGGGACAGTTAACAACAGTAACCAAGTCCCCTCCCTCTTTTTTTAGAGAGTTGGCACCCAAAAGGAGAGCTATCAAGGCTTCACTAGCCTTGGCGTTGGCATTGGTGATCACAATATCTGCATCCTTATAATAGTCTGTAACATAAAGATTTTTTGCCGCTTCCACCCCTTTTGCAAAGGCCTTCAAAGGATCTCCTGCCACTATTTCTACCGCTTCCCTGCTACTGTTTGGCAGGACATTTACCAAAAAATCCAGCCTTACTGCTTCTACCGCATCCTCAATTTCATCCTTCATTTTGCTATTCTCCATGACACCCATGTTGCCTACAAAACCCACTTCTCGCTCTTTAAGATCCTCCACCACTCGTTTATGATTTTCATAAATGGTCTCCATGGAAGAGACTCCTGGCAAAATAATCTTGCCCCCACCGCCAAAACCGTTGAAAGCATGGGGAAGAATACTTCCAACCCCAATTTTAAGATCGGCCTCCATTAAGGCAGTGTTTATGTAAAGCGGGGTGCCATACCTCGTTTTTCCTACAAAGCTGCAATTTTCGTAGGGATTATGGTTGTAAACTGGGAACCTGCTTACAATTGTTCCTCCCAGTTTTTTTTCAAAATCCAGCCTAGTATGGGCACCATGTGCTCCCAGGGCTGCAATGAAGCTAATATTCTTTTCTTTGATACCTCCTGCAACAAGTTCTTCCATGATTAGTGGTGCAATTTCGGTCATATCAGTGGGACGGGAAAGATCATCAAAAATAATAACTGCTTTGCTACGCTCCATGGCGATCTTTCTAAGAGGAGGCGATGCCGTGGGGTTATTTAGTGCACTTCTTATGTCTTCTTCGCCCTTAACCTCAAAATGATCAACAGGTATATCAGCAAACTCCACCTCCCATTCTTCTGGAAGCGTAATTACCATTTCTTTGTCACCAAACCAGGCATTTTGCGGCAAGCTAAAAGATTTTATATTCATTTTTCCCTTCCTTCCATTCTTTAATAATTTCCATACACCAGCGTTTACTCTTTGATCACTATCTTTTAAAATATATTTTTTATTTTATCATATTTATTATTCAGTGAACAGAAAGAAGTAAGCCTCGCCATATCATGCTTGCTCTGTCGGCAAAGCTTACTTCTTTCTGTTCACAGTAACTTACTTAATTAATCATTTTAATTACAATGCTTATATTTATTGCCTCTAAGACACCGTAGGTCCCGTGAAGAAGGGCTCCTCGGGCGCGTCCTCCCTCTCCTCGAAGACCAAGGCTCCTGTGGGGCAGGCCTGTACGCAGACCGGGCCTTGCTCACGGTCCTGGCACTGATCGCATTTGATGGCCATGTTCTTGTGGATATCCCTTTTCATGCCGCCAAAGGGGCAGACCATAAGGCACATCCAGCAGCCCACGCAGCGGTCGTCGTTGGTTACTACTCCGGTTTCTTCGTTCTTCTCTATACAGCCCACCATGCAGGCGTCGACGCAGGGGGCGTCCTGGCAGTGGCGGCACAGTTCCTGGAATTCGTAGCGCTCTACCAGGTTCTGCCGGACAGTGATACGGCCCAGGCGCGGGTTGGCGCTTCCTTCATGGACCACGGCACAGGAGTTGGCGCAGATGCGGCAGCCGATGCAGAGGCTGGGGCGGCAGTAGACCTGTTTCTGTCGAATGATCATTTTCTTGTCATACCTCCTTTATCAGGTGAGCTTGGTCAGGCGGTTCAGTTCGTCTATTCTTTCCTGGGGCAACATGCCGTCTTTGTCCCAGCCGTGTAGTTCGTAGTAGTGGTCCAGCATTTCGGCAAATTTCTGGCGGTCGATATAGCTGCCCTGGGCGCGGGCGCTGGGCATGGGTTCGTCAAAGTAGCGCGCCGGTAAGGTGTCGTCTTTGCGGGTGATGCCTTTTTCCTGGTAGTTGATTAGTCTTTCCTGGTCTGTGATACGACGGCCCACCTGGACCAGCTCTTCTTTGGTAAATTTAAGGCCGGTGGCCAGCTCGGTCAGCTCCCGGAAATGGTCGTAATTCAGGTTGCGCGGGCTGTTGAAGCCGTGGCAGATGAATTTGCAAAGGCCCATGGAGTCCACGACGGCGAAGATGGTCTCGCTGAAGGTGACTGCTACGGCCTTGGTGTTGTAGCTGGTAGGGTTGGGGTCTACCGACTGGCCGTAGACGCTGCGGGTGAACTTGGCCGGAAGGTCCAAGATCTCCAGGGTGGGGCGGCTTCTTAGGTGGTCGGCGCCCCGGGAGGAGGTGGCGATACCCAGGGCAAAGGCCTTCAGGTAGCGCACGTCGTGGGGGTCCGATTGGGGCAGGCCTTTGACGGCGATGAGAAAGTCGGCCGTTTCTTGGCCATACTTGTCCACCAGGAGGCTGCCTTCGGCCAGGGTGTCACCGAAGCCGCGGCGGTAGGCAATGTCTTCGGTCAGCTGGCGGCACATTTCAAAGTCGCCGAAGCGCAGGGGGCCGC
>CAZMLU010000102.1:0-4362 GCA_964567295.1 uncultured Desulfovibrionaceae bacterium | reverse complement strand
TTATTTTCTTTTAAAGTATGAAGAAAACTTCTTAAGTCTACCTCCATCGCTCCGGTATCCTTTCAATATTCTCCAGTATTTTGATAGAGAACAATTGTGGATGCGACTGTCCCCTGCCGAAACGCACCTGCATTTTCTCGTCGTATTTTTCGGGGTCAGGAGAAACCATGGCCAGAACATCCTGGTAGCAGTACTTATGAATTCCCGGCGAGAGGTCCCTTATCGCAAGCTGAACCTCTTTTCCTTCAGGTAGATCTGCCAAACTGTTTATGAAAACATCATAGCGAGACATTTAATTTCCTCCCTTACTATTTTGTAAAGCCATATTTTTCCCAGTTGGCCAGAACCTTGTCCTGGATCTCCTGGGGATAAACTGTCTTAAAAGAAACAAGGCTAGGCACCTCACTGAGTGGATCCCAGTCCAGCGGGAAGGTACAGTCAAAGAGAACTTTAGGGCCTACAGATTTCTTCCTTTCCGCCGCGCTGAGGAAAGGATAGAGGGGTGTCCCCACTCCCTGCCAGACGTGTATACCGTTTACAGGATGACAGCGAGTACTTAGGGCATGCAAAACTTCGTTGAAATTGTAAATATCTGTTTTATCATCTACTACCACAACCATATGGAACCACATACCCAGCGAACTACCAAAAACTGTTTGGGCAATTTGTACAGCTATATTAGTATAAAGTGGCTTAACTCCTACTACAACCAGGTGATGAGTCGATTCGGGCAGCATATACACTCCCGTAATAGGGATACCCTGGTTGCGAAGCATTTTATCCATTTCCAAGCCCAAGGTAAAAGAACGTAAAAGCTGCCCTTCGTCGGTAGGAACACCCATATTGGAAATGGTGGTTATGGGATCATTTCTATGAGTGATGGCAGTTACCTGGTAAACAGTGCGAGTATCCCTGGGGGAAGTACGGTAACCGGTGTACTCACCGAAAGGTCCCTCCTCTATCGATACATCAGGAAGAATATACCCCTCAATAATTATTTCGGCATTAGTGGGGACTTCCAGATCCACTGTTTCACATTTAACAAGTTCCACAGGTTTCCCTAAAAGCTGCCCCGTATATTCCGGCTCTGGGATAGCTGTGGGGGCGGAACCCGCAATAGCACCAAGGGGATCCGGGCCAATCACGGTAGCAAAAGGCATAGCCTCACCGCGGGGAACATATTTCCCGTGGAAAACCTGTCCACCACCGGAAAAAGGAAATAGCGGGCCGGTCATTATTTTGGAATTATAAACCATCTGCCTGTACATTCCCCAGTTAACTTCCTGTTTGTCAGGGTCCTTGGTTACCACAAAATGCCAGGTTGCCAGGTACCGCCCCCCATCACCTTCATGGACCATGGGAGCAGGCAGAGTAAAAAGGTCAACATCATCGCCTGTAATAATATTTTCCTTGCAAGGTGCCTGATCTTTTTCAACAATAACTGGTTTTACCGGTTCTCTGTTGGTGCGCTCCAAGTATTCTCCGGCAATCTCAGGGATACTGCTCTCCGGATCCATGCCCATAGCTATAGCCAACTTGCGGTAGTTTGCCAGGGGTGCTCCTAGGTATCGATGCCCCGGGTAATCCTTGATTTTGTTCATCAGGGGAGAAGGTGCCTTGTCTTCACAAACCTTGCGGACTATTGCTCCCGCTTCCATGTCCCAGTCAACTTCCTGATCAATGGTAACCAGTTCTCCTGCAGCCTCCAGCGCTTTAATAAATTCTCGGTTGTCTTTATACACCTTATACACAGCCTCCTTTATATTTTGATTTCAACTTCATACCTCTAACTAGCTTCTTCCAAATGAAGCACAGCACATGTTCAGCTATCTGACCAAACAAATTCCATTAATTTCAGAGCAAACTGCAGCTGCAAGCCCACGTCAGCATCTTTTAAGTCCAAACCAGTAATCTCCTGTATTCTTCGCAGCCTGTATTTCATGGTGCTGGGGTTCAGATAGCCTTCGCGAGATGCTTTTAGCACATTACCATTATGTCTATAGTACAGGTTTAAAGTGCTCACCAGTTGCGTTTTATGCTTTTGGTCATAATCCAGCAGGGCTCCCAGCGTTCTTTGCGTGAATTCTGCAAAGTTTTGGGTGTTAATTTCGATCAAGGAAAAGATCCCCAGGTTATCATTAGAAACCACTTTTTGCGCAAGCCTTAAAGCCTTCATAATGTCAAGAGTTGTAACTGCCTTCCGGTAGGATAGAAAGCAGTCTTCTAAGCGATGGCAAACAGTACCCAGGGCGACCCACCAGGTGCCGTCCTGTACTGACCGCTCTAGCCATTTCTTTAACAATTCGGCAAGGTGTTTGACCCCATCTTTCTCTTCCAGGGGGTCGAAAGAGAGCATTATTATGGCCCTATTATGTTTGATAATAACAACAACATTGGTAGTAGGGTCTGTATAGAATTCCCGTATTTCCTGGTATAGTTCAGGTCGACTCCTATCTTTTGGGCCGGGCTCGATCTCCACAGTCATCACCTGGCAGGCATACTTCAAATTAAACCCCAGCTGCAGCGCACGGTGATGCACCCACTCTTCGCTTTCATAATCTCTTTCTATCACCTGCTCCAAAAAATGTTCCTGCAAGCGTCGAGTCTGCTCCATGGCTGCTTTTTCCTTTAGCATTTCCAGGGCAATAATGGTTGCTCCCTGTTCCATAGCCACCCTATCCAGCTGGCTGAGAGACCTATCGGCATAAACCGTGGTTATGATCCCCAGAACTTGCTGACCCGCAATAATAGGTACCATGTATTGAGTAGTATTAGAATCCAGGGTTATTTCCACCGCTTTTCTTTCCTGAAAAAGTTCTTTGGAGTGTCGCTCATACCCACAACCGTCTACCAGGTTCCTACCGCTAAGAAATTCCGATGTTAAGTGCTCCATGGTCGTGGCCTTAATATAAAAGGCATAATCTTCAACCTGCACCGGCGCCCCCATAATGGAGGCCAGAACATTACAGATAGCTTCTATCCCCTCCCCCCGCAGAGCTAAATCGGTTAATTGCTTGTGAATCTCCAGTGATTTAACCAGCACCTTATGTTTCTTTGTCAAAAGTTCGTTAACCTGTTCCAGCTCTTCCACTTTTGCCTGCAGCTTCTCATCGGTCTTTTCATAAAGCCTGGAATTTTCCAGGGCTATACCAAGCTGGGCACCTAAAATTAACAGAAGCTCCTGGTCGTCACGGGTAAAAGAATCCTCTACCCATTTGTTGGCCATCAAAAGGGCACCTATAACTTTCCCGCTTGCGTAGATCGGTATCCCCAAAAGATTCTTCTTTATGGCATAAAAACCATAGAGTTCATGGGACGGGAAGTGTGAGGAATTCCTGTTAATAACTTCTTCGTTTTCCATAATAATCTTGATGGCACCCTGAGGATTTTGAGATTTTTCCTCAACAAGCTTTTCCCCCGAACCTTCGTTAGTGGTGTAATGCTTAATAATAGTTAGGCTCGAATCTTTTTCTTCTTTTAAAGCCAGGAGCGCCTCCCCGGCAGAGACCAATTTTTTTGCACATTTAATAAACTTAAGGGGAAGGCTTTCCGAGTGCAGTTGAGAATTTAAGATGGCAGTGGCTTCATTTAGTATCCTCCACTGAATAACCCTTTTACGTTCCTTAAGAAGCTCTCTTCTTGACTCTTCCGAGGGGAGTGCCTGGCCCTTATGTTTTTCAGTTTCTCTGTTAAGATCCTGCCCGTACCAGTTCTCCTCTGAGGAGGCCTGTTCGAAAAACGGAAAGGAAAGATTGTTTTTATCCATAAGTCATTGCCCCTTTTCTACCTGGACCAACCGGAACCAAAAAGCATTGTATTAATCGTATTATAAGACAATAAAATAAAAAGTCCTTCCAAGAATTAACATTTAGCCCCAAACACTATCCTAAATAAAAGGGAATTGTTACCAGCCTTTACTCGTTACCTTTTCACAGAAAGGCTCCCATTTACCCTGTGCTTCCATGATAAACTCTGCAAGTTCTCTTGCAACACCTTTTCCACCGGCTTTTTCCGTAATCCAATCTGCCACATCTAAGGCCATTGTTTTGGCGTCTGAAGGAGCTACGGCGAACCCTACTCTTTTCATTACGCCAATATCAATGATTTCATCTCCTACATAGCAGACTTCTTCATCAGTTATGCCAAGCTCTTCCAACAACTTTTCGTACTGACCGATCTTTTCCTTGGTCTGGTAGAATCTTTTCACTCCGATATCTTCCATTCTTGCGGCGACCGATTTGGATTTCCTGGTTATGACTGCTACCTCAATACCCATTAACATCATGGCATTACAGCCGAAGCCATCTTCATGGCAAAAAGCCCTTAAGCGCCTCCCTTCATCATCGTAAATAACCGTATTAT
>CAZMLU010000101.1:0-4534 GCA_964567295.1 uncultured Desulfovibrionaceae bacterium | reverse complement strand
CCCAGTTCGACCCGGAGCTGGTAGAAATCTTTTTGGCAGTTTTAGAAACAGAATAATGCTTAACATTCGTCACGGTAGTTACAGCGGAGAGCACTTTGCCAGGAAACTGCTGCTCAGGCAGATGGCCTGCAGCGGATGTCCTGTTGCTCCGGGAATACGCCTACATGCTCAAAGAGATTTAAGGCGGCAACAAGAAGAAAAAATAGAAAACCTTAACCTTTCACGGACCGGACTCGAAGCATACGCAGGCATATCTCGACGAATACTGCTACCGCAAGCAACGCAGGATGAAAAACAAAAGAATTCGACAGTAAGAGGTCTAAAATGAAAAAGGGTGAAAGGGATGGCTAGAACAATTATCGTATCATGCAAGAGCACCATCCCGACTGGCCTGAAGAAGAGCTGAGGGGAATGTATGATACCTGAATAAAAAGAGGGATAAAAGGAGATTTAATCCTTTTACCCCTCTTTTTTTCCCCGTTCAGAAAGGGTAGCGGCATTCCTTCGGGTCAATTTGTCAAGAAATTCGGATTGCTCTACTATAAGTGCCCTTAATATGGACCTGTCTTTGTTCGCTGCAGAATTAACATTGTCTCCTCTTCTCCTTTGTAATTTGAGAATATTTAATTAAATTAACAAAAGTATCCGCGTATATGTTATGGTAGAAGAAGAGCAAAGAAGCTATTAGCCAATATTTCCCGTTCCAATTTGATACCAATCCAACAGCGAGGTGACTTTTATGTTAAAGTTTCGTTTTTCGACTGCATTATTCACCCTTTTCTTCACCCTTTTTTTAACCCTTGGGTTTCTCTTTGCTGCTTCCTTTGCCCCTTTTCTTGTTTCTACCGCAAATACTGCCGATAAAGATAGAGAGGCTGCGATAAAGCTGAACAACCTGGAGTTGGAGTTCGACCAGCCTCCTCTACTTGAAGAGGGAAGGGTGCTGGTTCCCTTTCGCGCCATAGCGGAAGCACTCGACGTAGAAGTCAGCTGGAATAATGAGAAGAGGGAAGTAACGGCACTGGATGCAGGGACGCTCATACGCTTGCGCATAGACGACAAAACGGCGCTGGTCAACCGGGAAGAAGTGGAGCTGGATAAAGCTCCACTTATCAGAGGCGGGCGGACGCTTGTCCCGGTCCGCTTTTTCAGCGAGGCCTTTGGCTGCGATGTCGACTGGTCCCAGGAAAAATACGAGGTAAGCATCTTCTCGCCTCCCGTAGAGATGTGGGTGACGGGATTTTACGCCCTGGGAAGCCGCCAGGCCAGCAGCTGGAGCGATCTTTTCCAGCAGGATTATCCTGTTCACGAAGAGGGTAACACCATGCTGGTTGATGAGTTGGCACTGGGCTGGTACAGCATTGACGGGGAAGGGAAGCTGCTCACTGCCAGCAGGACCGGCTGGCAGCGCCCCTCAGGTTGGGAAAATTTGCTGGAAGTGGCAGGGCAGTATGGACTGCGCACAGAGATGGTGGTTCATGTTACGGACTACGCCGACCCGGAAGAACAGGAAGAGCAGATTGAAAGCGACAGGATACAGGTCGATGAAGGAACGGCCCCGGAAGAGGATTACCCTGAGGGTCCCATAACTACCCTTCTCGCCTCCTCGGAAGCTATGCAAAGGGGGGCCCGTGAAATTGCAACTGAGGCAGCCGAGCACTACCACGGTGTTAACCTGAACTTTGAAGGCCTTGGCTTGACGGGCACCGAGGAAGAGCTAGAAAAGGTGCGCCGGGATTTTACCATTTTCGTTGAAAAGCTGCGCGAAGAGCTTGAAGCCCGAGATAAAGGGCTGGGGCTTACCCTTACCATCCACCCTCCCAACGGTAGTTACAAAGGATACGACTACAGCTCCCTGGGAGAGTTGGCCGACAAGATTATCATTATGGCCCATGATTACGGTGTGCGGCCCGAGCCGGAGTCCAGGGTACAAGAAGCGGTTGAAACAGCCCTTGAGAAAGTTCCTCCCGAAAAACTGCTGCTAGCCATATCCATACCCTCCGAAACGGAGGAAAGCTTCCGTGCAAAGCTGGAAATAGCGCGGCGCCATGGGTTGGAGGGGGTTTCTCTCTGGAGATTGGGGCTGTTAGAAGAGTATTGGCCTTTAATTGATAAAGCCGTGCTTCCTCGCTGATATTGAAGCCTCAGGCAGTTTTGGCGCCGTAAAGAAGGTGCGCCTGAAAGCAGTTTTTTATGCTCGATAAGCGCATCGCGGACGAAGAGTTTACCTGGTTCGAAAAGAGGTGATCATACATGCCTAAAATATTAAAGGCCGTTGCCATGGAGCGGTGTATCGGCTGTTATTCCTGCATGCTGGGCTGTGCCCGCCTGGTGCACCAATCTCTTTCCATGATCCGCTCCGGCATACAGGTTCGCACCCTGGGCGGGCTTACAGCGGGTTTCGAGGCCCGTTTTTGCCTGGCCTGCAACCCTGCTCCCTGCGTAGAAGCGTGCCCTAGCGGCGCTTTCAGGCAGCGAAAGGGTGGAGGCGTTCGTTACAAGCAAGAGGACTGCCTGCGCTGCGGCAGCTGTGCTGAAGCCTGCCCCGTTCATGCCGTGATCATGGACCATGAATCGGGCCGGCCTGTTGTTTGCCTGCATTGCGGGCGCTGTGTCGAGTTTTGTCCTCACAGCTGTATAGCCATGGTTGAATCAAACCATCACCAGGAGGGATTTTAAATGCTTGCACAAGGAACCGCCCGGATCATGCTTATCGATTTAAACACCGAAAAGTGTTCCGTGATAACACGAGAAGATCTGCTGGAGAAGCTGGGAGGGAGCGGTCTGGCTGCTGCGCTCTACCGGGAATACGGCATACCCGAAGGAAACGCCCTGGAGCCGGAACAACCGCTGATCCTGGCCATTGGTCCCCTGACCGGACTTTTTCCACTGATGAGCAAAGTTGTCCTGGGATTCAAATCCCCTTACAGCGGGCATTATGCGGAAACTCATGCCGGGGGGCGTCTCGCCCTGGCCTTACGCTATGCCGACCTGGACGCTGTTATCATCCGGGGAAAAGCCGAGAACCCCGTTTACCTGGTAATCGGAGACCGGCAATTTGCCTGCAAGGACGCTCGACATCTCTGGGGCATGGATACCACCATGACAGCCCGCACTATTCGCAACAGCGAATCTTACGCCAGGGGAAGGCGCAGCATCATACGCATCGGGCGGGCAGGAGAAAAGCAGGTCAGCTATGCCTGTATTAACGTGGACACCTTCCGTCATTTCGGCAGGCTGGGAGCAGGCGCCGTGATGGGAGCCAAGCACCTTAAAGCGCTTATGGTAGCAGGCGAAGGTTCTTTCGACCTTCCCGGTAATGGCAGCAAGGCCAGCAGCAAGGCCACCAACAATGCCAGCTACAAGGCCCTCTACAAAGACATCCACCAAAAGATCACGGCCTCCTCGGCCATGAAAAAATATCACGACCTGGGCACTCCAGTTAACGTGCTCAAACTGAACGGCCTGAGTTCGCTTCCCACGCGCAACCTGCAGTCTACCCACTTCGAAAATGCCGAAAATATCAGCGGGGAGTACTTCGCCAGGAAACTGCTGCTCAGGCAGATTGCCTGCAGCGGATGTCCTGTTGGTTGTATTCATATCGGCCTCTTGCGGGAAAAATTTGGAGAGGAACACGAGTATTCTTACAAGCAGGTTGGTTACGACCACGAGCCTATTTTTGCCGCAGGAAGCATGCTGGGAGTATCACCGGGAGAAGATGTCATCTCGCTGCTGGAACAGGCGGAAAGATGCGGGTTGGATATAATCAGCTGCGGTGTGGCTTTGGCCTGGGCCACCGAAGCATACCGGGACGGCTTGCTGGGTATAAAAGAAACATTCGTACCGCTGGAGTTCGGCAATAAAGACAATTACCTCCAGGCTATTATGCACCTCTCCGACCGGAGCAATCATTTCTACCACCTGCTGGGTGAAGGGGCCCTGGCCGCAGCCGCGCAATACGGCGGTGCGGATTATGCCTGCGTCCTGGGCCAGGAAATGGCGGGGTATGCCACAGGCCCCGTATTTTTCGTCTCTCAGGCCCTGGGCTTTAGAATTTCCCACCTGGATACTGCCGGCTACCAGCTGGACCAGGAAAAGGAAACCCCCTCCCTGGAGCATGCCCTGCAATACCTGTGGGAGGAAGAAAAGGAGCGCCTTTTACTGACCTCCATGGTTGCCTGCCTCTTCTCCCGAAATATTTACAGCCAGGACGTGCTGGCCTCCGCCCTGGAAAGCACCGGACTTTCCAAGCTTGCAGGGGAGCTGGATAAGCGGGGGGCAGAACTCTGCAAAGAACGCTGGCGGCTAAAAAAAGACACAGGGTTCGACCCTTTAAATGTCAAACTGCCCCGGCGATTTTACGAGGTAGAAACCATCCACGGGCCCGTTTCCGCGGACTACATGGACCAGCTGCTCCGGGAATACGCCCGCACGCTCAAAGAGATTTAAAATAATAAAAATGGCCTCCAGAAGGAAGAAGGAAGAAGGAAGAAGGAAGCTACAGGAAAGATCGGCCGGGCAAAAAAAGTTGACA
>CAZMLU010000100.1:0-4609 GCA_964567295.1 uncultured Desulfovibrionaceae bacterium | reverse complement strand
GACCAACCATGTTCGATGCTGGCCGTATATACCCTGTTTTCACCGGCCAGGCCGACACCGGCCACCTGCGCATTCGGCTCATTCAATTCTTCCTTGATAAGCTCCGCAGCCTCTCGGGCACCCTTCCCGCTTAGGTGGGAAGCATCACGTATTTCCACTTTATCATTATTTATCCATAAATATACCAGGTCGGGAGCCTTTCCGGTGAGAACAATCCTGTCATAACCAGCGTATTTCAGTTCAGGCCCAAAAAAACCCCCCATCAATGAATGTGCAAGTAAATTTGTTTGGGGAGAAATTGTATTGACTGCGGTGCGGTTTGCTCCAGGAACAGGAGTACCGTGCAACAACCCAGCACTGAATATCAATACATTGTCCGGGGAAAAAGGTTTAACATCAGGGGGAACTCTATCCCATAAAATCTTCGCGGCGACACCCTGCCCTCCGAGATAAAGCTCGGTCCAGCGTGGGTCGGTTTCCACTTTTTCAATGTTTCCCCGTGACAAATCGACTTCTAAATTATACCCTGTTTCTGCGTACCTCATTTTTCAACACCTCTTAGGTATGTTTTTGCCAAGAAAAACTATTTCCAAAATATAAAACAAGCCCCTAAATTATTCAATGGTCAGGCAATAAGCGAACTCACCTCCAGGCAATGCTTTTTCAAACTTATTTAACACATTTTTCTCAACAGGCACTCTAAAATAAGAAATAAAAGATATTTCTGCACTAAAGCGGGTTATAAAATGGATTTTTGGAGCTATATCTCAATTATAAAAGATTTTTAAAAAAGTAAAAGAACATACTTGAAAATATGTCCAACCTACCGTTTGTTTTATTATAATTCACATAATAATTACTGTCAATAGAAAACACAAATAAACGGCAAAAAGTCTCCAATTTTTTGACAAGCGGAAAGATAAACCGGTTGACAAAAACACCTCAAGTAAGTTAACGTATGCATAGATACGGGTATGTGAATATATATTCCGGGAGGCATACATGAGAGAACTTACAAAGTTATTAAAAGTACTATCCGACGAATCAAGGTTAAGAGCCCTTAACTTGCTCCAGGAACGGGAATGCTGTGTATGCGAAGTGATGCAGGTAATGGAAATCTCTCAATCGAAAGCATCCCGTATATTAAACGCCCTTTACGACGCGAATCTACTCAAGCTTAGAAGAGAGGGCCGCTGGGCGTTTTACTCCCTCGACACCGAATCACTTAAAGATTACGTCTATTATATACTATCCGGCATCAGCCTCTCGCTTGAAGCCGATACTATAGCGAAGGAAGATCTTGAAAAGCTTAAAAAAACGGAGCGCATAGGTCCAAAATGCTTTTCAAGCGAAGATGCAGAGCAGATAGCAACGGAAATTTCCTAAAGCTAAACAGCTTTGTAACTGGGGAGGTGACTCAAGTTGAGTATAAAGCTAAATATTCGAGGCGGCCTAACAAGCAAAACAAAAGGGAAAAATTTTTTTGAGGTAAACGGCAAGACACTTGGTGAATGTCTTGAACATCTTGTGATCCTTATTCCCAAGTTGCAGGAAACCCCTTTTTATAAAACAAAGGAAGGGGGGAAAAGCTCTGCGTTCTAACATTAAGGTGTTGGTTAACAATGAAAATGCCCAAACAGAAGGACTAAAAAAAGAAATAAACGACGGGGATAGCATAATAATTAAGAAACAAGTTCAGTGATGAGGCGGTGGTGTTGATGGCTAGTTTAGCCATCTTTATCTTTTCCCCGGGATAAATCAAATTCTAAATTTAACTGGTAAGTAACAATGCCTCAAACAAATTTTTGTGGCCAGAACGTTTAAGAACGCAATGGCCACAAAAAGTTATTAGGAAATGCAATGCGAAAACTTATATTTCGTGAGCAAGGTAGTTTAGGGGCAGGAGACTTCTTGCTGAGAAAGGTTAAAAAACGGATTTGCCCCCGCTCAAATGGCATCTATTCCACGGCTTTAGACTCAAAAGGCGGTGAAGAAGATGTTAAGGCTTCAGTGAAACCGTAAGCTGCCTGTAAAGCCGATGTGGGACAAAGGGGAAAACATTCCTTGCAATCCCAGCATTCCTGAGCAGCTATCTCCGGAATAAAGTTTATTTCTCGCTTTGCTCCCCTATTTATGAAACCAACTGCGCTTAACTTCTTCACTTCCGCACAGTACCTTACGCATAGACCACAGTGGATGCAAAAAGAAGCCTCTTTTTCAAAACGGTCTTTGTCTGCACCATACTCTTCTGCCATTTCTATTAACTTCTCTGATTCCGGAGCACGGGACATCAGCAGCTGTATAATCATTTTGCGAATTCGATCGACCTTCTCGGACCTGGTTCTTATCACCAAATCTTGTTCAACCGGATAAACACAAGCAACTACAAGCTTTGTACGTCCGTTGGTCTCTGCTTCCACAGTACAAACACGGCAGCCCCCATAAGGTTCCAACAGCTCGTGATGACAAAGAGTGGGAATTTTTATACCAATAGTTTGAGCTGCCTCCAAAACCGTCATACCCTCACTTGCTTCAACTTCGCTGCCATCAATATTTAAAAGAACTTTGCTCATTATTCTTTACTCCCTTTTTTAGCTATAATTCTTTCTTCTTCAGGGATAGGGGGCGGGACAGGCTCCCCAGAAATTTTCTGCACCGCGCGGAAACGGGTTGGACAAACTTCAAAGCAAGTATTGCACTTGGTGCATTTCTCCTGGTCAATAACGTGAATGGTCTTTTTGGCACCTATAATAGCATCGGAGGGGCACTTCTTAAGACAGCTCATGCAAGCTGAGCATTTCTCCGGGTCAATATAAAAAGCAATTAGTTCCTTGCAGTAAAGGGAAGGGCACCGCTTCTCATTGATATGGGCCTCATACTCATCGCGAAAATATTCCAGCGTGCTTAAAAACGGGTTGGGCGCAGTTTGGCCCAGGGCACAAAGTGCGGCCTCTTTAGCTACTTCGGATAATTCTTCTAAAAGTTCCATATCTCCTTCTTGCCCCTTACCTTCGGTGATATCCGTCAGAATCTTGAGCATCTGCCTGACTCCTTCACGGCAAGGAACACATTTGCCGCACGACTCATCGGTTAAAAAGTCGAGAAAATACCTGGCCACATCAACCATACAGGTGTCTTCGTCCATAGCAATCATCCCACCGGATCCCATCATAGAGCCGGCCCGGGTAAGTTCGTCAAATCCCACTTCCAGATCTAACTTATCTTCGGGGAGACATCCACCGGATGGGCCACCGGTCTGCACCGCTTTGAACTTTTTGCCTCCGGGGATCCCGCCACCGATCTTGTAGATAACGTCACTTAAAGTCATCCCCATGGGAACTTCCACCAGACCCGTATTGACAATTTTCCCCACCAGAGAGAAAATCTTCGTGCCCTTGCTTCCTTCAGTTCCCATCTGGGTAAACCAGTCGGCACCTTTATTGATAATGAGAGGTACATTCGCCCAAGTCTCCACGTTATTAAGAACAGTAGGTCTATCCCAAAGACCCTTAATGTTGGAACGAATGTATTTTGGCCTGGGCTCTCCTGCTTTGCCTTCCAAAGCCGTCATCAGTGCGCTGGACTCACCGCAGACGAATGCACCAGCGCCTTGGTGTACTTTTACCGTAAAATCAAATCCAGTGCCGAGTATGTTTTCGCCAAGTAAGCCGCGCTCTTCCGCTTGCTGGATAGCAATATGCACATTTTCTACGGCAAGGGGATATTCCTGGCGCACGTAGATATATCCTTCATGAGCACCAATGGTATAAGCACCAATGGCTAATCCCTCCAAAACAGAATGCGGATTGCCTTCCAGAATACTCCTATCCATGTAGGCTCCAGGGTCACCTTCGTCAGCATTGACGATCACATACTTAATATCGTCGGGGGCATTACGGGAGCCTTCCCATTTTCGACCGGCAGGAAAGCCGCCACCGCCACGGCCCCGAAGATTCGCTTTATTCACTTCTTCCAGAACTTCTTCAGGAGTCATTTGCGAAATTGCCTTGGCCAAGGCAGCATATCCACCAAGGGCGAAATAGTCTTCAATATTCTTGGGATCTATATTGATGTTGGACCCGAAAATAAGGCGCTGCTGATTTTTGTAGAAGGGAATGTCAGATTCATTCCTAATCTCTTCCTCGGTGCCGGGATCAGTGTAGAGCAAGCGCTCTATAATCCGGTTCTCCTTAATAGTCTCTGAAAAAATTTCAGGAACGTCCTCGGGCTGTATCTGTAAATAACATATTTCCTCCGGATGGATAACAATAATAGGGCCTCTCTCACAAAAACCGTGGCATCCGGTCTTCCTAAAATCAACCTTGTCACTTAAGCCTTGCTTTTGAATCTCTTCTTCGATGCTAGCTGCGACCAGATTGCTGCCGGTGGCGTGGCAAGCAGATCCTGAACAGAGCGTGATAGTGCGTTTATCAGGATCTCTTTTGGATAAAATATCCTTTCTTAGTTCTTCTAATGCAGCTGGTGTTTCAATCCGTGACATAATCTTCCCTCACAATCTTCCCTCACTCGTATTTTTGTAACGCCTCTGCTGTTTCGGCAGCTGATATCTTGCCGTGAATCTGTCCGTCGACCTCCATCACCGGGCCTA
>CAZMLU010000099.1:0-4651 GCA_964567295.1 uncultured Desulfovibrionaceae bacterium | reverse complement strand
GTTTTGTTTGGCACTTAACATTATACATTGGATTTACCATGAGTCTATATTTTTTACGCCCTACGGCAGTTAATTTTACAACTTACCGCCGGACTTGTATGAACCGAAAAACATTGATATATTTTACCAGCCCTAATTACGCCGGTCTCAACAAGTAAGTTAGAAAACGGTATAAGTCTCCTTTACCACTTCTTCTACGGAAGCAGATCCCTCCTCTACCCGCCTAATTCCATCCTGTTTCAGGTTAGCCATTCCTCCTGAAAAGACCTTTTCCATACTGGCATCATTGTTCTCCCACTGGCGAATAAACCCGCGGTTCTTTTTGTCAATTGCAAGGACTTCGTGAATAGCTGTGCGGCCTTTATAACCACTATAATTACATTTAGCGCAGCCTTTTCCACGGTAAAAAGCAGGTTGCTGCTTTCTGCCGCCTTCCCCCTGGTAAAAATGGAGTTCATCCTCGCCTGGAGAGTACTTCTCCTTACAGTGGGTGCAGTTAAGACGAAGAAGGCGCTGAGAAACAACTCCGACCAGGGAAGCTGTCAGCTCGAAAGGCTCCACTCCCATTTCCAAGAGCCTGGTAATAGCCCCGGGAGCATCGCTGGTATGCAGGGTAGAAAAAACCAGGTGCCCTGTAAGCGCTGCCCGGGTAGCAATCTCTGCTGTTTCGGGATCACGGATCTCCCCGACCATTATAATGTCGGGATCCTGCCTTAGAACATGACGTAGGGCGCTGGCAAAAGTCAGCTTTGTTTTTTCCCCTACCTGGACCTGGTTTATACCTTCCAACCTGTACTCTACCGGGTCTTCAACAGTCACTACATTTTTTTCCGGATCGTTGATGTGGTGCAAGGTGGAGTAGAGGGTGGTGGTTTTGCCGCACCCCGTTGGCCCTGTGACCAGGACCATGCCCGAAGTGTTACGTAACAGCTGAAGGTACTTTGCCAGGTTGACGCTGTTGAAACCAAGAGATTCAATGGGAAAGACAATTTTTTCAGGGTTAAACAGGCGCAGCACTATTTTTTCCCCGTAGACGGTGGGCATTGTAGAGACACGCATATTTATTTCCTGTCCCTGCCAAATGGTATGGATATTTCCGCCCTGGGGTATTCTTTTTTCAGAGATATCCATTCCGGCCATGATTTTAATCCGCGAAATTACCAGCGGCATATTGTCGGCCGAGTAGGGATCGAGATCCTGCAGGGCACCATCGATGCGCATGCGCACCCTGAGTCTTGCAGAGGTTGGTTCCAGGTGAATATCGCTGGCTTCGAAGCTAACCCCCTTTTGGAGAAGGGCATCCACTTCTTGTACCGAAGACTCCTCTTTTGCAAAATTTTTGAGGTAGGAGGCGCTATTTTCCCTAGCCTCCCCTGAAAACCTACCGAAAACTCTCTTTTCATCTTCATTATTTCCCTGTTTATTGTAGTGGGAAAGAAATTCTTTTATTGTTCTTGATGGAGCCAGAAGAGGCGTAACGGCGCAGCCTGTAACCTGGGCAATATCATCCAGGGCAAAGGTGTTCAAGGGATCCGCTGTAGCTACTGTGATTGTTCCCTCCTCTATGTAGAGAGGGAGCAAGTTGTATTTACCGGTCATAGCCTGGGGGACGGCATAAAGGGCTTCCCGCTGTAGCTCCTGCTCTTCCAAATTTATTATTTGAAGACCGAGCTGTTCGGACAGCAGCGCGTGAAGTTCTTTTTCGCTAAGGTACTCCTTGGCGATAAGCACATCCTGCAAGGAAAGGTAGCTTGTTTCATGCTCACGCAGAGCTTTATTTAATTTTTCCTCGGCGATTATCCCGGATTGCTGCAGCGCTTGTGTCAACAGCTTATTTCTTCCATCCATATCTTTAACCTCTCTTCGCTGAGTATTTATGTGCTCAGGAACAAATTATAGAAAGGAAATATACCACATCCATATATCTTGACCCCAGAAGGTAATCACGTACATAGCCAGTGCAAGGAAGGGACCGAACGGTACGGAATCTTTGCGGGATTTCTTTTTGGAAACGAGAAATCCGATTCCCACCACGGCCCCCATCACAAAAGCCAGGAGAAAGAGCATCAGGATATGGGGCCAGCCTGCTGTCAGGCCCAAAACGGCCATTAATTTTACATCTCCTCCCCCCATCCCTCCCCTGCTCAATATAGCAATAAGGAAAAAGGACAATCCTCCGACCAGAAAGCCCAGCGCTGCAGAAACGTGAGTGATATCAGGACAAAAGAGCTGCCACAAGAAAACCCAGGCAAGAAGAACCAGGACAAAACGGTTGGGGATGAGCTTGTTTTCCAGGTCAACAGCAGAAATAACGATTAAGAGGGAAAAGATTATAATATATTTCCAAAAATAAGGGCCAAGACCAAAGTAATGGAAGCAGGTTACAAAAACAATCCCCGTGAGAAGCTCTACCAGCGGATAGCGTATGGAGATTTTTTTTCTACAGTAGCGACATTTTCCCCGCAGGAGAAGAAAACTGAAAAGGGGGATAAGGTCCAGGGCTTTCAGGGCGGTTTTACAGCTCGGACAACTGGAGCGCGGAGCAATGACAGATCCTCCGTTAAAGTAGCGGTAAATCAAGACATTTAAAAAACTGCCCAGCACCAGACCCAGCAGTAAAGAAAATAAATACAAGAGAAAATTATGCATTATCATTTATGCTCCTCCTCTTTCTGCCCTAGCATATAAACTTCCAACATCAATTCAGCTTGCAAGGTATCTACTTCCAGCTCAACAAGAAAAAGCTCTGCAAAGCCTAGTTTTCGAGGATACTGCTCAAGATCCTCCAGGAAAGCATATACATTTTCTGTTTTCCCCAGGACGGAAAAATGGACGGTATAATAGGAGTAGCGGGGTTCTTCTATCTCGTCACCCATGAAAAGCTGCTTGCTCTCCAGTTCGTGCTGCTCTATCAGGTTCCAGAAGCCAACTATAAGTCCCGGCAGATCTTGGTAAGGAGGCATAAAAGCTCTAATAGAGAGCCCTTCCGCCCTGTTGGCCTCAAGTTTAGTCTCCAGGCGTCTCACCTCATGCGCCGCGCTGGCAGCACCCTGCAGGGTGTCCCTTTTTTCTTGCAGAAGTCTGTCAAGATGCCGGAGCTGCTGCAGCTGTCCCGAGAAAACGTAGGTATGGTACAGGGGAAGCAGCAAAACTCCTGCCAGGAGAAGAAAGAGATAAGGTTTTTTTTGCTTGCAAATGTTTATAAACCTGCTCATTGTTTCACCGCGATATAGTATTTTTAATTAAAAAAAAGGATATAACTTACCGTTTTATTCCCCTCGGCAAGGGGCACGGAAGTTAAACCCTCTACTTCAAAACCGTTCAACTCCCCTAATAAAACGGAGAGTTTCGCCACCTGTAATGGGTCCTGCACTTGAAAAGTTAGTTCCAGTCTCTGCTTTCCACGTAGGTGAAAACTTTTTAACTGCACTCCAGCGGGAAGTAGTTGTTCTAAACTTTCCAGTAGTTCTACGGGGCTAACCGTTCTCTCCGCAATTAGCGACAGGCTTTCCTGCAGCTCTCGGTAGTGTTGCTTCTCATCTTGAAGTTGCATGAGCAGCTCATCATTCTTTTGGGCCGCCTCGTAAGAACTCTTTTTATTCTCCAACCTGCTTTCGTAGCTGTTGACCAGAATTACCGGGATATAAAAAAGAATTAACAAACTTAAAAAGGACCCTGCAAGTGCCAGCTTTAAGCAGGTCCTCTCACGCCTGTGGACTATCTTTTTCTGCATTTCCTCGGGAAGGAGGTTGATATCCGGTTTTAAAAAAGTTTTGTCCATAAGTAGTTATAAGTTTTGCAAAATACTCTCCTTTATTTGAGGTGTCCTCTTTTCTTCAGCCCGAACAACACAATTTTTTCAAACTGGCGGACACACCTGGTGCCCACAAATTCACGGCGACTTAAAGGTTTAACCAGGATGGTGTACAGCCCCAAACGGTTTCCCCCCAGTATATCGGTAAAAACCTGGTCTCCTACTACGGCAGCCTGGGAGGGCTGGAGATCCATCATCTTCAGGGCCTTTAGAAAAGACCCTCTCCTGGGTTTAACCGCCTGCCAGATGGCCGGCAGTTCTAAATCCAAGGAGAGTTGTTCACAGCGCTCTTTATTATTGTTTGATACTATGCAAACCTGGAAACCTTTTTCTTTTGCTTCTGCAAGCCATTCTGTAACAACCGGTAAAACGGCCTCATCGTTCCAGCAGACCAGTGTATTGTCCAGATCCGTAATGATACCTTTAATGCCTTTTTCTTTCAGATCGTGCAGGTTTATTTCCTGCACACTTTCTATATGTCTTTTCGGACAAAGAAACTTCCACATGCGGCCAACCTCCCTATCTATCGCTATTATAACACAGAAGGAAGGTGCAATAAAGCAGGGGAAGCTTTTCTTTAACGCTGCAGCAGGTAATATCAAAATAGAAAATTGTGCCCAATATTGCTTATAAAGTATTCCACTCTTTTACATATAATTCCTGCTAACAGGGAATTTTTTTAAAAATATTTTTGCAGGGCAGTTATTTACTGGCCGAAAACCGCTTAATTTTCTTTCGCTGCCGCTTTCCACAACCATATATCTATTTATAGCAGACTCTTGAGTATGGTTTCTGCACTGCTTTTACTTAAAGGTTCATTGTTGCTGCCGCATTTTG
>CAZMLU010000098.1:2504-4679 GCA_964567295.1 uncultured Desulfovibrionaceae bacterium | reverse complement strand
TTACTGTCACATCTTTATTTGGCATAACAAAGGTGGTCTCCTGAGAAGCAGCATCCTCTAATTCTCCCTCTGGTGAGGTCCAGTCCGTAAATCCATACCCTTCAGCTGCTGTTGCTTTAATTTCTATAATATCTCCAGGCCTATAAGAATCCTCGCCCGTTTCATCTACAGCAGTTCCAGCTCCCGCTGGTTCTACATGAAAGCCTAAATTATATTTTGCCCCCGCAACAACTACCTCTGAAGGACCAAGTGTGCTCCAGTTTCCTGCCGCGTCTCCGGCTTCCACTTTAAAAGTATACTCTTCATCTTCCACTAAGCCTGTAACATTTAATTGATAAATTTCATTGCCATTATTATTCTCTTCTGCTTCTATTTCTTGAACCAGATCTTCGTCCTGGTATAACCGGTATGCAGTAACTCCTACATTATCTACTGCGCTATCCCACTGCAATACAGCATAATCATCTCCAACTTCAATTGCGTCTAAGCTGTTTTCCCATGACCAACAAGGTGGCCTGATATCAACATTACCCTGTTTATGATAAAAAATGTTTACCATATCATAAGCCACATTTTCAAAAATAATTATCTGTCCATCTCCGCTTATTGAAGGATTCATGCCGTTAGAATACATTCCTTCATCATCAGAAGGAAAATAACTTACCAGTTCAAAACTCTCTTCCCAGCGATCATATACATACACATTCTTATCAAACCTTGTAGTACAGGGGTCAAGACCTGGATCTTCAGAAGAAAATACTAAATACCGACCATCACCACTTATAACAGGGCCTCCTTTATCTTCATTGTAACCCCAGCCCATTTCGCTTGTGCTGGCCCAGCAGATTGATTCTGTCTGCCCTGTTTCTACATCATGAACAAAAAGTTCATATTTATCACCTTCTTCATGGTCATGATCCCAGACCGGTGTTGTTTCAAAAACTAGCACGCTTCCATCACTATTCATATCCGGTACTAAACCATCATCTTCAAAAGCCGTAACCATCCGTCCTGACAAGCGATCATACACATATATATTGCCTCCAAAAGTAAAACCTGTAAAGGATACATAGCGCCCTTCCTCGCTAATAGAAGGCTTTTCTCCTCCATAATACCCTCCCGCATCAGGCAGGCGTTCACCACTTGGCATGCGATCTACAGGCTCTGTTCTTCCCCTTCCCAGGTCATACATCCAAAGCCCGTAACCCAAGTGTTCACATGATGCACCAAATACAACTCTCTTTCCATCAGCGCTAATAGCTGGTGGATTCAATAAGCCATCATAAACATTCTGAAACGGTCTGCCAAATAGATCAATAGAAACCATTTTTGTTTCACTGCTTTGCCTGTCATGGACGTATAATCCTCCCCATAAGTCCTCAGCACGAGGATCAAGGTTATCAGCTTGAGAAACAAAGGCAACATAACGTCCATCTTTACTTAAGGCAGGTGTAAAACTGTGGTCATCACCCGGGGTTCCAAAATTATTAACGCTTACTATTTCTAGCTCTTCACTATGGCGATTGTACACAAACACCTGGCGAATATCGTTCCCTGTACCTGTAGCGCCAGTTTCTTGAGCTAGCTCTTCATCCCTGGAAGTAAACGCAATATAATTATCATCAGCACTTATAGTGGGATGCCCGAATGGTCCGTAAAATATACTATGATGATCCAAGTGGTCCCAAATAGAGGGAAATGCAGCTACTAATTCAGTCTCTGGAATAACTTCAGCTTCCGGTGGTTCTAAATGTGTAGTAACCGTTAAAGAAGGCCCGTCATCTGTCCAGTTTTCCCAATCATCTCCTGCCTGCACGGTAAAGTTATATTCTTGGCCTGGCCTTAGATCTGTAGCCGTGTAAGTGTTTTGTGAACCAGAGATCGTCTCTATACGTATGTCCCCTAAAAACACCTGGTAATAACCAACTTCTATTTCTTCTCCCTCAAATTCATCCTCAGCTTCTGTCCACTGCAGGGTAAGTTCGGTGGAACCCTCATCAACTGCAGTAAGTTCACTACCAGGCGGCCACTGAGGAGGATCAAACTTTGTCATGTCGAGAGTCTTAACAGGTTCTGACTCTAAAAAACAACAAAAATTCTCGTCCTCATCAAAAGCCAAGACCCGGAAAGTATACTCCGTATCCCAGTGCAGCCCTTCAATATCACTACTAAAAA
>CAZMLU010000098.1:0-2404 GCA_964567295.1 uncultured Desulfovibrionaceae bacterium | reverse complement strand
TTGAAATTATAATTACCATACATTTCTATTCCTGTTTCTAAACCCTGAACAAAGTATTTAAGTTCTCCTCGTTCATCTTCAACTTCAATAGTATCTATCAAGGAACCATCCTGGTATATCTTATATGCTGAAGCTGTAACTTCTTCATTATCATTGTTGATATTTTCAAGTGCAGCCGTCCATTCCAAAAGTACCTGGAAAGGTGGACATTCTCCCTCGACTAGAGTTGCAGTAAGTTCTGTATCCTCAGGCCAACTAGGTGGCACTAACGATGGAGTAGTTACACTCTTTCCTAATCTTTCACTCCGTGTTCCTTCCTCATCAATGAACTCAACCCCAAAGGTGTATTCGGTCAAAGCATCAAGTCCTGTAGATGTATATGAGAATACACTGGCCGCAACATTTGTTATTTCTTCCCCATCGAGAAAAACACTATATTCTGAGACATTCATCTCTTCCGTGACATCCGGCCAGGAAACTGTTACGCTGTCATGTTGTAAGTCTTCAAAGCTTAATTCACTGTCCTCGGGCCAGGAAGGTATATCCGGGGGGTCACCCTCACGAGTGGCAAGCATATAGGTAGAATCATTAAACATGGCAATATAATGCGTATCCGTAGTGCGAAATTCCACATCGTAAGCGGGATGAGTCCCATCATACATTTTTTCCCCATCGCTTACCCGGAAAAGCCTTATCCTTATCTGGCTCCCTTCAGCATTTACTAAACCAACCGCATCCCCGTAGCGACACGTCCTCCAGAAGGCACTATTTTGCCCAAGCGAAAAATCTACTGCTTTTTCTTCCCTCTCAAGGTCAAAAACCTTCCACTGTACATTATTATTTGTATCTACATAAGCGTAGACAAAAACACTGTCTTCACTATCACGGCTAAATCCCCAGTTGGCAGAATTGAATCCATCTCCGGTTATATCTGTATCATCAACTTCATCATCAGCTTTTAAATCCACATTGTGATTAAGAGATACATTGAATTCCGGTTCGTATTTAATGTTTCCTGTAGAGGTCTCTACTACTCTCATGTTTACTTTATTGCTACCTGTAACATAGGTGTATAGCAGATAATTACCGTTTCTGCTGAAGTTAAGGACTGAACCGTTATTAGATAGACTAGAACTCCAGGATTCATTGTTTTGCCCCGATTCTTCCAGGTTATAAAGATCCACCATGTGGGAGCTATCAGAAGGGCGAAGACGGTGGATAATAAAACGATCCTCATCGGGGCTAAATCCCCACTGGGGAACGGTGCCACTGATAGTTTTACTTACTTTCACATCACCCGTCTCGGACTCTACTACCCGGAGGTAGTAATCAGTACCGCTATTACCAATATAGGACAGGTATTTGCCATCTTTACTGAAAGCTATGTTGGACCAGTCAACATTCCAACCACCGGCATCGGGTGTCTCATGTGTTGGCCACACCGGGGGTTCGTTGTAGCTAGCATCTTTCAGGTTGTAAAGCTTCACCGTATCCTGGTGATCCTGCCCTCCAAAAAAATGAATAACAAACCGGTGCTCATCGGGGCTAAAACCCCAGTGAGCATTGGTAAACCCTTCACTCAACAAAAGCTCATCATCGCTGTTACGATAAACATTAACAGCCTGCCCCGCCTCCACCCGGTAGGTTCCATCAGGGGACTCGTTCTCCTTTAAACCGGTGTACTCCACTGAGATTTCCTTGCCACGGTCCGGGGCCGCCCGGGAAGGCGCATCGAAGGCCCTGCCATCCCCGGCACCGGCTGTGGATACGGGGAAAAGTTGTGTAATAGGGATAATAAAACACAGCATTATCACCAGACATAAGGGTTTTAAGATTCTGCCAACTTTATTCACATTTTTTCTCCTCCTTCCGCCGCAATTATTTATCAAAAGATTATAGAAAGAATTAAGCGGTATCCCTTTTGACATAACATGCGGCATTAGTTTTCAGTACACATTCTATCGTTTGTCAAGAAAAAAAAACATCATACTAAAGTATGATTTTGAAAATTTTAATAGTAAGAGCTGCCCACAGCTACGACAGTCATTTCCTCCAAGAAATAATCTTATCTAAAGATCTGACTTGGTAGTATACTTATAAGTTGTAATCTTGCATTTTATTTGACATTATTATTTATTCCAGGTTAACTCCCTCCAGGAAATTGTGGAAAAGGGGAAGAAAATAATCTTCTTTCTCCTCCCGGGCAATTAAAGTGGCCAATAACAACCCCTTTTCTCCGGTAAATACAGCAGTTTGCACCACCTTTGTTTCCTTTTCACCCGAACGGGTATGAATAAGGGGAATTTCTTTTTCTCCAATCTTTTCTTCCTTTATTTGAAGATCTTCCTTTATGCGAAAGAGACTGCTTCTTAGTAATTTTTCAGCTTTAGCCAGGGCTTCTTCT
>CAZMLU010000097.1:3638-4732 GCA_964567295.1 uncultured Desulfovibrionaceae bacterium | reverse complement strand
GCTTCGGCAATTTCCTTGTAAGTCGCCAGCTCCCTCTTTCTTGCTTTACTCCTCAGAAAATGAACTGTTACAGGCACCAAAGCATTTACTACGCTCATCAAATTCACCTCCGAGTTTTTTTGAATGGGCGTATGGTACGGCATTCATCGCGGCATCCGTCATGTCATCCGTCGCGGCATCCGTCAGTGTTTTCTTCATGCATAAGTAAGTATGTATGCTGGCAGACATGTCATATTTTCTTAAATGCTGGCAGACGTGTCATGTTTTCTTAAATGGTAGCAGAAGTGTCATATACTCTTAAGAGGTAATTTTCTGCAAGAGCCAGGCCATGTTTTCTCCCAGTTTTTCCATGATGGTAATCCCTTCCTGGTCATTATCTACATCACCGACCGCTCTGCCCACGCCGAGATTCCAATATATCGAACCGGGAACGACCATTTCGTTGACCAAAAAGAAGTTGTTTATGGCTTGAAAAACGTTAAGGGCACCGGCCCGGCGAACGGCAGCTACAGCCGCTCCCGCTTTGAGGCGCAACATCTTGTCATTCCCGCCGGCCACATAGCCGGTCCGGTCTATCAGGGCCTTGGTCTCCGCATTCAGGGTGGCAAAATAGGTGGGGGATCCGATGATGATACCGTCAGCTTCCACCATTTTTTCCAAAAAGAAATTGATATCGTCCGTTTCAATGGCACAGCGCTTGTTCTTGTTTTCCCTGCACTTGAGACAGGCCGAACAACCGGAGCTGATCCTGCCAAAAATATTAAACAGTTCGCAGTCTATCCCTTCTTTTTCCAGGCTCTTGAAAACGTGCTTAATGAGCCTTTCCGTATTGCCTCCCTTGCGGGGACTGCCGTTAAAAGCGACAACTTTCACCTGCATTACCTCCTCCAAATAGTATGAAATATCATGGTTTAAGAAGCCTGAACCTGAGTTGTACATCTTAATTTTGCCAGGTTCCAGCCAAGATTACCTGGAAATATAGGCAATTATACGTTCACCTATAACATATGGGCATTCGCTACTTGAAAATCCTGCACAGCCAGTTAACAATTAATTCCTTTGTCGCTTGGAAATGTTGACAGGTACCCCGTCCC
>CAZMLU010000097.1:2157-3538 GCA_964567295.1 uncultured Desulfovibrionaceae bacterium | reverse complement strand
GTCAACTCAGGTTCTTGCGGGCGTCCAGGTACTCTTCCCGGGAGATTTCGCCTTGTGCATAGCGCATATCCAGCGATTCTCTGGTCGATCTGACGGGTGCGACTTTAGAATTTGAAGTCGGCCCTGAAAATGCTAACCTGAGCAGCCATACTGCCATGACAATTAAAATTACCAGCGCTATAACACCAATCCACATCATGGTAGCCCGTTCACCTGTCCAAGTTAGCGGGGCTCCTGCCATAGGAGTTCCAGCTGTGCCGGCACCGCCATACCATTGGGAGAGCCAACTACTCATCATGTGGATTTCGGCGCGCTGGGTTCTGCCGATATTTCTGGCCAGCAAGGCAATTTCTTCATGCTCTGCCAGGTCGCGGGCAAGAAGTTGTTGAGACATCATAACTGCTTCCATATGATGATTAATCATATCTTCCAGGAAGATCCGGTCCAGCTCTTCAGCACTCAGATTTTCCAGATTCCGCATCATGGGCTGGTAATCAACTTCATGCTCTCTATCCGGATACCAGGTTGCCAGCCAGGTGCTCATCTGCTCAATTTCTTCACTCTGGGTCCTGATAATATCTTCAGCAAAGAATTCCATTTCCTCACGTTGCGTACTGTCCCTCAAGAGAGCGGCGGTAGTAACTGCTTCCTCGTGATGGGGGATCATATGCACCAAAAAATCATATTCGCTGTCCACAAAAATTCCCCTCTGCCCCATCATGCTTCCGGGCCCCATCCGGCCTTCCCTGGGGAACATCATACCCGGGCCCATTCTACCCCCTCCCGGAGTCTGCTCAAACTGCTGGTCTTGTTGAGTTTCGGGCACAGTAAAGCCGGGCTGCTGCAGGGCCCCACCGCCACCAAACACCAGAAATGTCGCGTAGACTGTCAAACCCAATAAGACTGCCACCACCAAGAAAATAGGCACAAGCATCGATTTTTTCAAACTGCGCACCCCCACCCCATTTTTAGACAAGGTCTTTCTTTTTGGCTTCGAACTCTTCTTTATCTAACTCGCCCCGGGCATACCTTCTCTTAAGAATCTCCACAGGCGAATCCTCCCTGTAAGCGGAGCTGTCCGCTTCCCCGGATCTGTGGGAGCCTGCCACAACTACCCAGATAATAAGCCCGAGAACAACTATCCCCACAATAGGTATGAAAAACATACCGCCGAATCCTCCCATCATCGAGGGCCCCATCATCCCGTAACCGTCTCCCTGCCATCCCCAGAAAACTCCACTGAACACTACCGAAATAATAATCAGCACACCCACGATGACCCCACCGACTATCAAGGCCGTTTTTTGATTTTGATTCATGCTTTCTCATCCTCTCCTTTAAAATTTGCATACGCCGAAATACCATGCAATCCTTCACCCGG
>CAZMLU010000097.1:0-2057 GCA_964567295.1 uncultured Desulfovibrionaceae bacterium | reverse complement strand
CGTTAGCCGTTCTGCCCGGCTCGACCTGTATAGCAATATCTCGGGTTCAATTTACCACTAACTGAAAAAGTTGTCAAGTACCCCGTCCCCGTGTCAACCCCGGAGACCTTACCCCCTTAAAATTTCGACTTATTTCGTATACATTAAGTAGACAGGAGGCTCAGCCTTGCAGGATATTACTTCTGTCATTCACGAGATACAACAGGGCAACGAACGGCTGCGGGAAGAGTTCATCGCCTCCAGCAGGGAAACGATACGCCGCTATGCCTCCTTTCTCTGCAAAAGGCAGCTGGAATGGCAAAACGACGATGAACTGAGCATTTCCCTTATTGCCTTTAACAGGGGAATCGACAGCTACGATCCCCGCAAGGGCAAAGGGTTTTACCCCTACGCCCGGCTCATAATTAAAAACAGCCTCATCGACCATTTTAAAACGCAGAGCAAAAAGGGGAACCCTCAGACAGTGCCCCTGCCGCTGTCCCTGACCGAATCTCCGGCTCACAGCGATGAGGGAGGGGCAAAAACCGCGGGCACGGGCTCTCCCGCGACATTTTCCGAGGGCGCAGCCGGCGCGGCGGCAGCCTCCCTGCAAGCATACAATGAAGAACAGGCGCGGCAGGAGCGGGCTTACGAGATAACCCTTTTTAAAGAAGTGCTGGCGGAATTCTCCCTTTCTCTGCAGGAACTTGCCCTCTCCTCGCCAAAACATGGTGACACCCGCCACATATTAAAAGAAGCCGCTCTCCTGGTGGGCAAGGAAAAAAAACTGGTAGAACGCATTTTCAGGGAGAAAAAACTCCCCCTGAAAGAAATAGAGCTGCTAACGGGAATAAAGCGCAAGACTTTGGAAAGGTGGCGCCGCTACCTGCTATCGTTGGTCATTGTCTGGACCCACGAAGAACTAGAAGAAATGACAGAATATCTGTGGGGAAAGGAGAGCTTGCAGCGCAAATGAATAAAATAAAAGGGCTGGTCCTGGAAAGCACCAAAAAATATGCCTACCTGCTCACCCCCGAGGGGGAATACCTCAAGTTCCCTGCCAGGGGACAGCTTTACGAAGTGGGAAGCGAAATAGAACTGGAGGAAACCCGGGGAACGTCCGTTTCCGGGCTCGCGCGCAAAAAGTGGCTGCGCCTGGGAGCCCTGGCCGCCGGTGTCCTGCTAATCGTGGGACTTTTTATGTCCCAGCAGTTTTCACCTGCCCCCGGCAGCCCTGTCGCAGCAGCCTACCTGGACCTGGATATCAACCCCAGCCTCTCCCTGGCCCTGGACGAGGAAGGCCGCGTCCTGGAGCTTACCCCGCTAAACGCCGACGGCGAAATAGTCCTGGAAAGCATGCAAAACCCGGAACAAGGCCGGGAAACTGGGGACAGCGAACAGACCCGGTCCCCGGAGGCGTCGGTAGATGGGCAGGCACTGGAACTGACGCCGGCGCAGCCGGCACAAGGACTGCAGGGTCAAACAGCACAGGAAGCGCTTGAAAAGATCCTGGATAAGAGCCTGGAGTTGGAGTATCTCTCCCCGGAAAAGGAAAACGCCATTTTTATCTCCTTGGCCGCCCCCGAAAACTATCCCTTAAACAACGAACAGCTGCAGGACGCCGTGCGGGAGCACGTCTTACAAATAAACCTGGATGCCTACCTCAAAGTATCGGCCCTCGGGCTCCGGGAAGCAGAAGAAGCCCGGGGAAACAATGTTTCCATGAACGCCATCCGCCTCCAAGAGGAAATGACCCGGAGAAGTTTACCTGAACCGGGAGATGAAAACGAAGAAGCAAAAGGAGACGCCGCGCCGGAAACAACAGGCCCTCCGCCACCCGTGCAGGAACTGCTGCAAAATGTCCCGGCCTCCGAAGTCTTATTTGAGGACGGAGAATTTATCGACGGGCGCGGAAGAAGCGACGAGAAAGGACCTCCGGGCCAAAGCGAAAACGCACATGAAAAAGAAAGTGGAAGTGAAAATAAACCTGAACGCGAAAATGAAAATAAAGACAAAGGCGCAAACGACGAAACAGATACAGGAAAACCGGAGGAGAGCGGCGGACCTCCACCCCCCGT
>CAZMLU010000096.1:0-4782 GCA_964567295.1 uncultured Desulfovibrionaceae bacterium | reverse complement strand
CCCCTCCCTCAAAATCCTCGAAACACCGGGACATTCAAGGGGGAAAATCGAAGAGTTAAAAAACCACCACTAATAAAAATGGTTCGCCAGTGCTATAAAGATGACGGTGAGGACCCAAAATACTGCTGCAAATTTTAAATTCCATTTAATTCCTACATTATACGGCGATTGCCTTGTAAAGGAAGAAAGCATGAGCACAAGGCCGGAAAATGGTGAAATCATAAAGGATATGGACATCCCGCAAGTGAGGGCTACGGCCAGCGCCAGAGGGTTAAAATATAGCGGGGAGAGGGAAATGGTTTTGGCGATAATTATTCCCGAGGCGAATGCGTGGAAGCCGATGACGGAAAGGGAGGCGATTATGAGCGGCACTGCTGCCAGGATTACTACTGTGCCTACCCTTCCGGATGCTCCCTCAATAATGCTGCCCAGCAGGACCAGCCCTCCACTGTGTTCCATGGAATATGTAAAAAACCCCGCCGAGATGAACAGCAGGATCTGATCGAAAAGCCTGCTGATATCCCTGGCGAAGAATACCACGCCGCGGTTTAGCACTGTTCGTGCCTTGCCGGAAAACAGCCCCCATGATATGGTAATAATAAAGCACCCTGCGGAAATACTGTTCAGCGAAGAAAAGTTCAATACGTTTCCCAATATATAGATGGTGCTGATCAAGCCCACGAATAAGAGCAGAAATGAAATATAGCGCCCGGTAGGGAGAGCTGACGGCCTTTCCTCTTGTTCTGTTTCGCTAGAGGTGGGTTTGTTGCCATTTTGAGGTGTTTTAGGCAGGGTTTTATTTTGCGTGCCACCCTGCGTTTTCTTATTCCGCATTTTATAATCCTGTGCCTTATCATCCTGCGTCTCATCCCCGCCGGCGATTCGCCAGCTGGACTCTAATACGAAGGCCGTGATAAGGCCGGCCAGGCTCAAGAACAGGACAGGCACGACCATCTCTATCCAGGAAAGCCCCGAGTATTGCAGGGCGATTCCCACGCTCACCGTTACGGGACTGATAATTACGACCATGCCATAGCCCCGGGAAATACTGGTCGTCTCAAAGCGGCTGTTCGCTTTTATCCCGATTCGGTTAAGATTCTGGCTTATCAGGTAATAGGCGGGAGCTATGGAGCCCAGGGAAGCGAAAAATGATAAAACGTAGGATATCAACAGGGAAACCAGGTAAGGCTGGTAGGAACGGCTTTTCCTGGAGTAAAAACGCTGAAATAGCTCGGCGTAACGTCCCAATTCAAGCGGAATAGCAAGGAGTGTTATCGCTGCCATAAGTGTTACAAGGGGAGCCATCTCCGCGAATCCTTTTATTATATTTGCCGGTGAGATTTCGGCCGAAAGCACCAGCGCGGCCAACCCGCTTCCACAAAGCAGAACTGCAATAATCCTGGTATACCTGGTTGTCACCGGAAAGATGGAGCTTAAAGCCGCGAGGGAGGCTATTCCTCCGATATATATGATAAGCACGCTGCTGGCGTGTAAAAATTCGATCAGGCCGAAAACTACAACGACAGAACACAATATAGCTCTCAAATCTATTGCTGTTTCCTTTTTCATATCTCTAATGTCAGCTCCAACTTTGCTATTTAGTCTCCCGGCCGGCCCCAAAACCGCTGCCACACTCACCCGCAAATTAAAGGTCTCTTTGAGCGTGCCGGTTTCTTAACCAGCTACTATTATATCTAATAAAAGGGTATTATCAAATAGTGGGCTTCAAAGTCAACATGTGTGTGTTTGGCAAGTAAAAAATACATAGTTTGGCAGCTAGAAAGTGCAGAGTTAGGAAGGTAGCCATATTATATGTCAAATGCCTTTAGCACTTAATATTTCAAGAAATCCTGGTAGAAAGCAGGAATTTGTCTGATATTATCGAAGTAATATAATGATATGTAAATATTAAGGGAACGGTTTTGCTAGAAAGGTTTTTATATTGCTGCAGGCAAACCACTTTGAGTTTTAACAACTGTGATATTTCTAACAACTGTGATACAATGAAGGTTACAGCTACCCCCAAGAAATTGTTAGCGCAGGTAAACCGCTTCAATCTCAATGATGCTACTTCAAGAATGCTACTTCGAGTATGCTACTTCAAAAATGCTACTAATTAAGGAAAGTTTATACCGCCGGGAAGGTTCCTGGGCCTGGAACCGCATTTAATAAAAAGAGGGTGTCACGGTTCCTGCTCAATATAAACAATAAAGTAAAGCAGGTTGTTCTGGCCCTGATCGATATGGTGCTGGTGGTATGCGCCCTTTATTTTGCGCTGCTGCTGCGCTTCGAAGGCCAGGTTCCCGCTGCTTACCTGGCAGCGGCGGGTTCTCTGATTATCCCCGTGTTACTGCTCAATTTCCTGGTTTCTCTGCTGGTGGGTCTTTATCGCCGGTTGTGGCGCTATGCCAGCATAAATGACCTACTCCTGGTCACTCTGGTCGCAAGTCTGACTGCTGCGGGAACTTTTTTCTACAGCTGGCATTTTGATGTGATGCTTCCGCGCAGCGTCTATATTATGTTTTTGGTCCTGCTCCTTTTCCTTTTAGGCGCTTCCCGACTGTCCCTGCGCCTGCTGGCTTCTTACTTCAGGGGCAACACGGGGAAAAACGGGGGTGGCCGAAAAGCCCTCATCATTGGTGCCGGCGATGCGGGGGTGTTGGTGGCGGAAGAAATCAAAAAACGCCAGGGGCTCATGGATATCAAGCCGGTGGCCTTCATCGATGACGATCCTAACAAGCAGGGAGTGTCTATCCAGGGCATACCTGTGCTGGGCGGACGGGAAAAGATCCCTAAACTGGTGCGGGAAAAGAAGATTGAGGAAGTGATTATCGCCATGCCCTCCGCCGCCTACACCGAAATACGTCAGATAATCGGCGTATGTGAAGGGCTGGAGATGAAAATCAAAACTATTCCCGGTATTTTCGAGATTTTGGAAGGGCATGTAGGAATCTCCCGCCTCAAGAAAGTGGAGATCGAGGATCTGCTGAAGAGGCCGCCGGTCAGTGTTGATTTCGGCGAGATTTCGAAATACCTGACGGATAAGGTGGTCCTTGTCACGGGAGCCGGTGGGTCTATCGGCTCGGAACTCTGCCGCCAGATCTCTCTTATGTCCCCCAGCAAGCTTGTGCTTCTGGACAACGATGAAAACGGAATCTTTTACATACATCAGGAAATAGAAGAAAAATATCCAGACATGGAGGTCTTTCCTCTGCTCCGCGATATTCAGAACAAGGATTCGCTGGAAAAGGTCTTTCGGGAGCATCGTCCCCAGGTGGTTTTCCATGCTGCTGCCTATAAGCATGTGCCCCTCATGGAGATGAACGTGCAGGAGGCGATGGAGAACAATATCCTGGGCGGGAAAAACCTGATGGATATTTCTACCCGATACGAGGCAGAGCACTTCATTCTTATCTCCTCAGACAAGGCTGTTAACCCCAGCAGTGTCATGGGCGTTACCAAGAGGGTCTCGGAGATCTACCTGCAGCACAAGTCACTCAGCAATGAAAATTGTATTTTTTGTGCTGTGCGCTTCGGTAATGTTCTGGGCGGCCGGGGCAGCGTGGTAAACCTTTTCCGGGAGCAGATCGCCCGTGGCGGCCCACTGACCGTGACCCATCCCGGGATGACCCGTTATTTTATGACCATCCCGGAGGCGGTGCAGCTGGTTGTGCAGGCGGGGGCCCCGGGGAAACGGGGCGAGATTTTTGTTCTGGATATGGGTGAGCCCATCAGAATAATGGACCTGGCTAAAGATATGATAATTCTTTCCGGGCTGCAGCCGGGCACGGATATCCAGATCACTATCAGCGGCATCCGCCCGGGGGAGAAGCTGAACGAAGAGCTTTTCCAGCACCGCGAAATATTAACCCACACAGAACATCAGCAAATTTTTGTGGCGCAGGATACGAAGAACACCCCCCTGGAATTCGAGAAAGAGCTGCGGGAGCTGGAAAATATGCTGCAAACAGACCTGGGCGAACTTCTGGAGTTTAAAGATTATGCTCGGAATACGAAGACGTGATCCCATCATTTCAAAACATAATTTGGGGAGGTTTCAATAGCTAAAGTGAAACGTAAACTGGCTCATCAGGATCTATCCAAAGTGAAACAGTTTTTAGAGCAGCTCGATATTGAGCACGAGAAGGTGACCTTCGACCTTGCGGAGGGATCTGTAGAAAGTGATGAGCCCCCTCCTGCTTACGGAGAAGCCGGCTTCGAGGAGGGCGGGCACGACGAAGAGGAGACGGGCGGAGAAGGACCCGGCGGCGAGGAACCCGGCGAAGGGCACGGCGTATACCCCGGTGAAGACGACTCCGCTGAAGAAGGAGGTCGCACCGACGAGGGCCGCCCCAACGAGGAAGAGAATATTGCCGAGATAGCCCAACATGCCAATCTTCCTCAGCCCACCGCCCTTCGGCATATCCATAATTGCCGAAACTTCTTTGAAACGGAAAGGGGTGTAATCGCCTCTTCGCCCTACAATGTCAAGCTCCTCAAGGTCTTGGACGGACTTTTCTCCGAGGGCCTTACCGTTCCCCAGGTCATACGGGAGCTCCGGGAAGGCAAAACCCCTGTCTCTCTACCCGATTCGCAGCAAGAATCCGGGCCCGGTCCGGAAGGACCGGGCCGGCGGGAAGCATCTCCCTTCCCTTTCCCGGGATCATCTTCCCCCAATACTGCAGTGGATCATGCCCGGAAGTACTTTGAGGCACCCAGGCCTTTCGACTTTTCCTCGGAAAACGAACTGGAGGATATGGAGGATATGGAGGATATGGAGGA
>CAZMLU010000095.1:0-4964 GCA_964567295.1 uncultured Desulfovibrionaceae bacterium | reverse complement strand
CGTAGTCTCCATTTTTCTCATATATGGCAGTGGATGTTTCCAGAAGGCCAAGATAGTCTTTGGCTATATCCGCAAGCATATCTTCACCGGTGGAATCCAAAATATAGCGGGATGTGTTAAGCTGTGTCAAGCTACCATAAGATGGCTCTAATTGGACTAGTGTTTCCTTAAGGTTTTCTATTTTTCCCGTATCCAGCATCCACTCAATACGGCGCTGTTCTGCTTTCGCCTGTTTAACCTCTGTTATATCTCTGAAAAAGACAGCAAAATACCCCGGCTCATCGCTGCAGGCAGTGATCGCATACCAGCGCTCTGAAGCATCAAAATAATGCTCACAATGCATGCTCTCACCCGTAAGCGCCACTTTGCCGAAGGTGTCGATCCAGGCAAGCCGGGAGTTTTCGATTTGCGGATGCAGCTCTGTAGCCTTTTTGCCGATAACCTGCTCCCTGGAAAAACCCGTCATCTCTTCAAAAGCCGGGTTTACCTCGAGGAAGATGTAGTCCGCAGGCTTGCCGCTGCTGTCTGTAACGATCTGGTGATAGGCATAGGGGTCGGGCAGGTGCTCCATAAGTAAACGGTATTTCTCTTTTGTGGGTTTCATACTATTCTTCTGCACTCCTTAAGTTTCACAATAATGTAAACTTCGACATTTCTTATGGCAATTCCTGCTTAGGGAAAACAAACCACGTCCGGATAGCGGTAGTGGCCAATTATTTCCCATCTTTTTAGGACGTTTTCCTCCGCTGCACCGGAGATGTTATGGATAATTAAAGGGGTTCTATCCTCGCTTGTTCTATCTGAAACTATTCCCACGTGCTTTCCCCCGGCGGGTAAGTCCCAGGCTATAATATCTCCCGGGCGGTAAGCTTCCTGGCCTTCAGCGTCACCGGGGGAAATTACTTTTGCATGTCTCTCAAAGTAGACCATTTGATTGGGAGCCCTTCTATGGTCAATATTAGGATCCGGTTCTGCAAGGCCCCAGTTATCAGGGTAAAGGTCAAACTTTTCCGACATGTCTTCATGCAAGCGTTCCTGCAGGTCTATTCCGGCATACCTCAAAGCTCTTACCACTACATCCGTACATGCGCCCCTGTCTTCAGGGGGATCCCCACCCGGATACTCTATATCATAGTAGGACATATCATATTCTACCCCCCGCTCTACCTCTTGGCGAGCTCCATACACGATCCAATCCGCTTCAGTGCGCTCTTGTTCGGGTATGTCCTCCACCAGGATTTGCTCCTGGTCACTGGTTTCCCCGTTATTCACATAAGAATCGTTTCTCATATCCGGCCCGCAGCCGGGAATCAAGAATAAAGAAAAAGCAGCTATACAACAAACTAATAGCACCCCTTGAAAGTGCATTTTGAAGAATAACGATGGCATTTTAAACATTTACAGCGGTCTCCCTTTTTAAAAACGAACTCTTATAGATTATTTTCGTATGGCGCGTTTATAGAAAACTCATTAGTTTCTTCAAGCCTGAAAATTAATGTTTCACCAGTTGCTTCCATCACTTCCAGCGTAAACCCGGCTCCATTTAAACCAGATTGTCCCGCACCTATTTCCATGATTCCTTCCCATTGTAATATAATTCGCAACTTCCGTGCAAACACTTACTTGTGCCCGGCCTCCTAACAGCAGTGGTAATTTTTGCTTTTACGAATACCCCTCTAATTTTTAGGCAAAAGAAAGCACAAAATTTTTGCTGTACTCTTCCAAATGGATAATATTTATTATATAATAATTAATTGAAGGCTAAAAACATTTGCCCTACTACCGTTCCCCGAAGGAGGAGCTATTATGTCAGAAAGCAAAAGCAACCTAAAAACAGGCTGGAACCTGGAGCACAGTTATCTTCAACTGCCAGGTGCCTTTTATACTCGTCTGAACCCAACCCCGGTGTCCGCGCCAAAGCTGGTCTTATTTAACGAGCAGTTGGCTCTTGCACTGGGGCTTGATGTCTATAGTTTACGTGGCGAAGAAGGGGCCGCTATTTTTTCAGGAAATCGCCTGCCGGAAGGGGCGCAGCCGCTGGCCCAGGCTTACGCGGGCCACCAGTTTGGCCACTTTACCATTTTGGGAGACGGACGCGCGCATTTGCTGGGCGAACAGATCACACCGCGGGGAGAGCGGTTTGATATACAGTTTAAGGGTTCCGGGCGAACACCCTACTCCCGGGGTGGAGACGGCCGCGCGGTCCTGGGCCCCATGCTGCGAGAGTACATCATCAGCGAAGCGATGCATGCGCTGGACATCCCGACGACCCGCAGCCTGGCCGTGGTTGCCACGGGAGAACCTGCGATCCGCGAAACCGTCTTGCCCGGGGCTATCCTAACGCGGGTGGCGGCGAGCCATCTCCGCGTCGGCACCTTTGAATTCGCCGCCAGGAGCCGCACAATCGATGAGCTTAAATCTCTGGCCGATTATACCATCAGGCGCCATTTCCCGGAGGTCGAGACAAACGAAAATCCCTATCTTGGGCTCCTGCAGGAGGCGATCAAGAGGCAGGCCGACCTGATTGCCCGGTGGCAGCAGGTAGGTTTCATCCATGGCGTCATGAACACGGATAACATGGCGCTGAGCGGTGAAACCATCGACTACGGTCCCTGTGCCTTTATGGACATATACAGCCCCGATACCGTGTTCAGCTCCATCGATCGCCAGGGCCGCTATGCCTACGGCAATCAATCCAACATGGGAGCGTGGAACTTAACGCGCTTCGCGGAAACGCTGCTCCCCCTGCTGGACCCGGAAATGTCCCAGGCAGTGACCCTGGCCCAGGAGGCCCTTGCCGGGTACTCCCCTTTATACCAGCGCCACTGGCTTGACGGAATGGTCACCAAGCTTGGTCTCTTCGCCCGGGAAGCAGACGACACATCATTAGTCAATGAACTGCTTAACATGATGCAGAAATACAGCGCGGACTATACCAATACCTTCCTGGGCCTGACCTTTGCAGAAACCCGGAACACGGCGATGTCTGATACAAAGGAATTTCAGCAATGGCTGGAAAAGTGGCAAGCGAGACGATCGAGGCAAAAGCAGTCAATCACCGATTCGCAGAAGCTCATGCGCGACAAAAACCCGGCCATCATCCCGCGCAACCACCGGGTCGAAGCCGCGTTAGAGGCCGCTGAGAAGGAAAACGACTTCGACCTGCTGCATCGTTTGCTGGCCGTTCTGAAAAAGCCTTATGCCCACACCCCGGAACAAGCCGAGTACGCCGTACCGCCAGAACCAACCGGCAGACCTTACCGGACATACTGCGGGACATAACCCGTACCGAACGTTAAAACCTGCATTCCCGTAAAGTGTAACGATGAAAAAAGCAGGAATGCCGAATTTTAGAAGAGGTTATCGATAACGAGGAGGAGGTAATTGATACTGTAACTGTAACTGGATTGTACCAAGGTCCAAATCCGATTTAAAAAGTCCACCAGGAGTCATTAATATTCGTTAAGAAAAGGAAGGTGTAGGAAAACCAGACGCCATTAACTATATGCTTAACGAGGAAGATCCGTTTGCTGGCTTTAAAACGGCTGCAGCTCACTTGAGGCCGGGAGGCATTTTTATTACCAACTCCGAACGTTTTGTTGAAACCCTGTCACTGCTTTCTGTCGAGCATGCTACCCAGCTTAATGGAGAAAGCAGGTTTTGCAGAAAACAACTTTATGCGAATCCGCCTTAACCCTTTTATTTTAAACAATTATACAGATATAACTTATTTAGCCCGCCTTAAATCAAGGTGGGTTAATTTTAGGAAGAGTAAGGACAGCCTTAATCAGCCGGCACAGGCAGGTTATAACCGCCTCTGAAGAAGAAAGGAGCATGAAATATGTCACTGACCAAACGTCTGCGGATGCGTTTTCGCGACAGCAACGGTGCGCTGATCAGCTTTACCGTCAGCCCGCCTGCCACTCCTGTGAGCGAGGCGGACGTGGTGGAACAGATGGACCTGATCTTGAGCAGTAACGCCTTTTATACCTGGACCGGGAACGATATAGCCGAGGCAGTCGATGCCGTGCTCTACACGGTGGAGACTGAAGAGATCGTCGTCGCCGATAGCGGGGAAGAATAAGGGGGTGAACGCCGTGGAGGAACTGGTTCCCATTATCGCCAACCTGGGCTTTCCCATCGCCGTCAGCATCTACCTGCTGGTGCGCATCGAGGGGAAAATGGACGACCTGACCGGCAGCGTCAAGGAGCTGAGCCGCGTTATCGCCAGAATGCTTTAAGCGGCACTATAAATATACAAGCACGCTTATAAATAGACGTCTTCGCATTTCGGAGTTTTGAAAATGGAGGTGAAAAAGAGTGAACAACATCCGAGTTGCAGAGAGCTTCCACCTGCGGGAATTCCAGTGCAAGGACGGCTCTCACCAGGTGGTGCTGCATAGCGAGCTGCTCCGCCGCCTGCAGGATCTTCGGAGCGCCCTGGGCCGGCCCGTTATCATCAACAGCGGCTACCGCAACCCCGGGCATAACGCCCGCGTAGGCGGCAGCCCGGACAGCTTCCACCAGCGGGGCATGGCCGCAGACATCGTTGTGCGGGGCCTGCCATCCGCGAAACTGGGCGCGGTCGCCCGGGAGGCCGGCTTTCGCGGTATCGGCACCTACAGCAGCTTTGTACATGTAAATGTCCGGGAGAAAAAGGCAGAATGGAGAGGGTAGCCCACGGCGGGCTGCCCTTTATTCTTCAAGAATCCATGGGGTGGGCAATATGAGGTAGGTAATACGAGGTAGACAATATGAGAAAAGATTGGTATAATTTTATAGCTAATGGCAAAACTGCCCATAGGCCGGAGCGTAAAGATAGCACTCTAAAGTTGTTTACCTGTACATTTTAATAATCGAAGATATCCCTTTGGAGGTCGCCTGTCATGTCCGAGGAGGAAAACCGGAACGAAAAAACCCAAAAAGTAGAGATTACTACACTTAATAACCTCTTAAGCTACTCG
>CAZMLU010000094.1:0-5075 GCA_964567295.1 uncultured Desulfovibrionaceae bacterium | reverse complement strand
CTGATTGACCCGCAAACCCTGATGCCCGCTTCACACTACAGGTCAGTTACGGTAGTGGCAGCCGATTCCGGAGTATCGGACTTCATGTCCACATCACTTTTTCTAATTCCTTATGAAGAAAGCTTGGCCATGGCAGAAAACCATGAAGAGCTTGAAGCATTATGGGTCATGCCCGATGGAGAAGTGCGAACGACCCCGGGCATGGAACAGATGCTTCAAAGCTACGGCAAATCGTCAGAGAACAACCAACATTTACAATATAATTGAGGAGGAAGAGGGGGCGGAAGAGTAGAAAGAAGAAGAGGATCCTGGTTTGACGACTAACAATATCACGGAGGTAATCCGGCATGAATATACCCTCAGAAATGCTTAAACTGCTTAACGGGGAAAAGTTTTGCACTTTAGCGACCAGTTACGCCAACCGCCCCTATGCTTTCCTGATGGTCTTCACCTATTTACCCTCAGAGAATCTGCTTATTTTGAGCAGCAGGACTGATTCCAGCAAAGTTAAGCACATCAAGGAAAACCCGGAGGTAGCGTTGCTTCTTTACAATACTGGAAAAGGTGGCGAACCACCTATCAGCTGCACCCTTCACGGCTCGGCGGCGGTGCTCCCCTCCGCTAACGACAGCTTCTACAGGGAGTGTCATTACAGCAATCACCGGGATAAGGGAGCTTTTATTATGGGCGAAAACATTTCCATACTTACCGTTAAGCTCCGGCATGCAGTAATGTCAGATGCAAAAGACAGTGTGAGCACCTGGGCAGCGGAAGACAGCTGCAATAATTAAAAAGTCTACCACCAAATAATAGAATCTACTTATTTCAAATTATCCAAGATGAGCCAAGGAGAGATGTTAGAGGTCGCCATCACAGAGGTAATTCTGGTGGGTTTCATCACGGTCCAGGTTATGGACCATATAGATAACCACCGACCTGCCTGCAAGAAACGATGATGTTCCCCCTGAGAACGGATGGATTAAATAACAATCTCTTTCCGCTCAGGGGGACAAGAAACCTGAAAACAGCGGGGGCGTGAAACGGGAGAAGAAGGAAATCGCTATCGCGACGACCTTCCCGGGAACAGTTTTATTTTAAAACAAAAGGATCAATGCCTGCCTGGTGAAACAGCCTTTGTGGAAGAGTAGAAGAGCAACTCGGAATACTGGTCAAAGGGATCTTATCCCCGGTTACCCCCAGCCCTGGCACAAACTGCTTCAGTTCAGGCCATTTGTCCTTGCTAAACCCATGGGTGATATTCGGCTCTACGTTCTCATTCTCGCAATCACCGTAAAAGGATCAAGCTGGCGTTCGATCCTCTTTTCATCCGGAACGCTACTCGAGCCCCTTTTTCTCAAACCAGCGGAAAAGAAGAACGACCAGGACAGTGAAAATGGGAATAATAAGCCAGTGGTTGAGCCCCAGGAGTTGCGGTATGGTCACTTCGCCGAAATCTCCTCAAGTGTACACGGTACTCATGAGCCATGGATAGGCCTCGGCAAACAGTGCCGCCCCGGCGATCATACCCAAGATCCCCCAGAAGGCATCGACCCTGCCCTCACCCAGGGCGGCGGCGGAGGTGCCGGGACAATACCCCAGCAGGCCCCAGCCCAAGCCGAAGAGCAAGCCGCCGATAACGACCGCCCCCGTTATCATGTCTTTGATGGATAACTCGGCCAGACCCAAGTCATGCAGCAGATAAATTCCGACCATGCCAACCAGAACGCTAGAGCCCATGAACTTGATGGTGGTCATGTCCTGCAGACGCAGGGCTCCCAGTTGTTTGTCGTAACGGACTACCCGGGCCTTCTGGAGCAGAAAGCCGAACAGAATGCCGGTGACCAGACCATAAAACAATACATTCATGACTTGTCACCTCCATAAATGATACGGGCCATGACAATTCCGGCCACCAAAAAACAGAGCAAAGCAATCAATCCACTGACAGCCAGTTGGAGCGAACCGCTCAACCCGTGGCCGCTGGGTCAACCGTCCGCCAGTCTGGCACCGAACATGACCAGCACTCCGCCGCAGAAAGCCACCACCCCGCGTTTTACGGGGGGTATGGCCAAAGGTTCGGTTCCACATATCCGGTACGGTCTGCCAGCTGAAAGTGCCCGAGGTTAGGGCCGACACCAGTGAGCCCAGCAGGATTCCTAAGACGAACATCCATTGCCAGTCAATCTGGGGAACCACCCGGATGAAGTAATCCATCTTGGCCACCCGCTCCGGGCCGAACACTTGCTCTATCATCCCCGCAGTCCGCACAAGGGAAGTGGAGGCCCCGAAAAACTTGCCTACCAGCAGTACCGAAAGCACTCCCAGGAGGCCGGCCAGTCCACCAGCCAAATAAGGGTTCCAAGCACCGTTTTGTTTCATGATTAATCCCCCTATCTCCGTTTCAAAGAGTGGGTGTTTGAGGGACAGAAATATTTCCGGAGTATATAAAAGTAATTGATTTATTAATGATCAGCGTTGGCAATATTCCCTTTATTATGCTAATATAATTTAAGACTGTAGCTATTTCTATATCTATATAGTGAAATAAATTAAAGAATATCGAGGGAGTGATCTTTTAATGCCTGATAAAAGAGCAGTATGTTCTCGTGCAGATTGTATAGTGTTTGATTCCGTTCCCGAAAATATTAGAAAAATTATTGATAAAAATATCGGAATTTCTGAAGATATTAGAGCAATAGTAAGAGGAATGAAGGATGAAACCTTAGTGGTATCAAATAAAGGTGTCTATGTTATAAAAAAGGGGAAATGCAAATTTTTTTCTTACGATGAAATTTTGGCAGAAAAATATGTTCATAGAGTATATAGAAGAGGGAGATTTGAAATACCGTTAAAAGGGAAAGGAAGAGTCGAATTGCCAGACGAGAGCAAAGAGCCTGATTTTGGTCCAGATCCAGCTCAAAATGTAGTAAATTTCCCCTGGTCTAAATTTGAGATGTTCAAAAAGGCTGAAGAAATCTTGTCCATAAACAAAGAGTTATATGATAATAGCACAGAACTGTCCCGCGTATCCAAGACCGAAGAAAAGGATGTTGTCCAGGAATTAACGCATGAAATAAGAGATCTCAAAGAGCAGCTGGCAATATTAAAGAAAGAAATAAAATAGAGAGATGTAATAAGAGGATGATTCTTATGCCGCAGGAAAGCCGCAGGAGGCTCTTAAAACTGGGTTTAATTGGAGCTGTTGCAATTCTGGTAGGAGGTGCCTGGAAGTACATAAGTAATATAATGGGCATTTCTTACCAGGCGGAACTGCCCCGGGAGGAAGAACAAAAACCTCCCCAAACCGATGCTCCTTTCGCCGGACAAGGTGCCAGGGATTTTCAAGATCCTATAAACGGGAGCAGTGATGCAGTTGAAAACGGCATTCGGGAGGGCAAAGCTGAAAATGATGTAAAAGCTGAAGATGATGCAGATGATAGGAGCGACCCTGGGGAAAAAGGGTGGAAGAGGCCTTTAGGAAAGACGGGCTTTATGGTAAGTTTGTTTGGGCTTGGTGGTGCCGGTGTGATTGCTGCCCCGGGGAAAAAAGACGAGGCCATATATATTATTAACCGTGCCTTGGATCTCGGTGTCAATTATATCGATACGGCCCCTTCTTACGCAGATGGGGTCAGCGAAAGCCATATAGGGGAAGTGATGAAAGAGCGCCGAAGCGAAGTGTTTTTGGCTAGCAAAACCCTTGAACGAAGCTATGATGGTACAATGCGCCTTATTGAAAAAAGCCTGCGGCGCTTGCAGACGGATTACCTGGACCTTTTACAGGTCCACGGCATCCGGGACCGGGACGATGCAATGGCAGCGCTGAAAGATGATGGTGCAGTGCGCGCCCTGGAGGAGTTGAAAAAACAGGGTGTCATAAAATACACGGGTGTGACCGGCCACCGCCAGCCTGCGGCCCTTCTCTATGCCATGGAAGCCTTCGATTTTGACTGTGTGCTGATGCCATTAAACCCCGCTGATGTCCATTCCCGTTCTTTCAAGGATGAGCTTCTCGCCTCTGCTGCGGATGAAGGAGTTGGGATAATTGCCATGAAGGTGGCGTCTTACGGACGATTGTTTCGAAGTGAGGGAATAGCCTCCATGGAGCAGGCCCTGGGTTATGTACTTTCCCTGCCTGTCAGCACGGCCATTGTCGGCATCTCCTCCATAGAACAGCTGGAAGAAAATATAGATATTGCGAAGAACTTTAGCACTTTTCCCGCCGATAAGATGGAGTACCTGGAAGCTTTAACAGCACCCTACCAGGCAGAGGCCAATTTCTTCAAAGACTGGTAAAGTTTCAAATGTAGAGGTGCAAAGCAGCATGTTAAAGATCTTTTCAGCTGTACCGTCGGATAGCAGGAGGTGAGTTTTAATAATGGAAAAAGATCTATCATCTTCCTTCCGCAAGGCAGCCGAGGCAATAAAAAATGCCCGTACCATGATTATTACCGCCGGGGCAGGCATGGGAGTAGACTCTGGACTTCCCGACTACCGCGGGGAGAAGGGGTTCTGGAGGTCATACCCGATGTATGAGCCCCTGGGAATTGATTATTACGATGCTGCCAATCCTGTCCACTTTGGCAGTGACCCCGCCTTTGGCTGGGGGTTTTATTCCCACCGCATCGACCTTTACCGGGGAACCAAGCCTCACCGGGGGTTTGGACTGCTTCAGGAATGGATAGACCGCTGCCGGATGGATTATTTCGTCGTCACTTCCAATGTGGACGGGCAGTTCCAAAAGGCCGGCTTTCCAGAGGAAAGGGTATACGAGGTGCATGGCTCCATCCACTACCTGCAGTGCACTATCCCATGCAGCAGCGATATCTGGGAAAATAATGAGCATGCCCCTGTTGACCTTTCCACCATGCGTGCCCAAGAGGTCCTGAGGTGCCCACGGTGTGGTGCAGTTTCCCGTCCCAACGTTCTTATGTTTGGTGATTTTTCGTGGATTGCCGAACGTTCCCAGGAGCAGCAGAAAAACTACCGCCTTTTTCTTAAAAAATGTCATTACCCCATGGTTGTAGTAGAGATGGGGGCGGGGACCGCCATCTCTACCATCAGGAATATGAGCG
>CAZMLU010000093.1:0-5135 GCA_964567295.1 uncultured Desulfovibrionaceae bacterium | reverse complement strand
AAGGCAATAGCTGCATGTTACTTAGAATATTAATAATGTGATGATAGACTCCCATTATAACTAATGCGGTGCTTCCTGAAAGCCCCGGGATAAGCATCGTGGCGCTGGCAATGATTCCGGAAGTGAAAACCATGGGCATAGAAATGGATTCCCCGACAGGTGCTTCGGAGAGAGGTCTGGCAGCCAAAAGCCAACCGCAGGCTAATCCTACCAGTGAATAAAGCCCCTTGAAGGATATAAAACTAATCTTGTTGCTGTTTCTAAAAATTAAAGGAGCAGAGGCCCATACTGCGCCCAGGAGAAAAGAATAAACCAGCTCTGGCCACCGGAACAGCAGGTGGTTTAAAGAAAAAGCCCAGAGTAACAAGCCGGCACCCGTGCCCATCCCCAAAACCAAGTAGGGCTTGAGATTAAAGGAAGAAAGGTCTTTTAAAACCTGCCTGTACATGCCCAAGATTAAAAAAGCAGTGCCGCCGCTCATTCCCGGCAATATAAGGGCAAAGCCCAGAAATATACCTTTTAAGAAGTTTTTCATAAGTGCACCATCTTTGTTTATGCCATTTATCTTCAAAGTATACCATTTAGCAAGTTGTTTTGTAAGTGTCAGCGGGAATTATCCTCAATTGACAAGGTTAAAAAAGTGTTGTACCATTTTGGAAAAAGGTCCAGCACTATGGAAAGGAGAGATGCGAGATGGAACACCTTAAGAAAACATTGCAGGAATCTGCTCCGTCTGGTCAGCTTCCCTGTGCCATGGCTTTTAAGATCGCCAGGGAGCAAAATTGTACCATAGAAGAGATCGGAAAGCTTTGCAATGAGTTGAAAATAAAAATAGTCAGCTGTCAACTTGGTTGCTTCTAGCATGTGCTTTGCGCGGGCCTTAGGGGGTTCGCGCAAAGCATTATTTTAGGCCGAATTTCAGTTAGTTTAACAAATCATAACTTGCGGAGTGAAAAACTTGCTTACAGTCCTTACAGTAAAAGAAGCCCAGCAGTCTGTTATCCAATCCCTTGGCGATAGACCCGGGAAAACAGAGAATGTATTATCTGCGGAGGCGGTCGGGCGTGTTACAGCAGAGGAAGTGTTTGCGCCTGATATGCTTCCTTCTTTTACTCGTTCTACCATGGACGGATATGCCGTGCACAGTTCCGATACTTTTGGCGCCACCGAAAGTTTGCCTGCCCTTCTAAAGATTAAAGGCGAAGTGTTAATGGGAAAAGAACCACCAGGTAAACTGGAGAACGAAGAATGTATGGCAATCTCTACCGGTGGGATGCTACCTGAAGGAAGCGATAGCGTGATAATGATTGAACACTGTGAAGTCATGGGGGATCAGCTAGCTATTTTTCGACCCGCTGCGCCTTTCGAAAATACTTTACAGATAGGTGATGATTTTCGTAGGGGTGAAGTAGTTTTTTCCGGCAATCATCTTTTGCGCCCGCAGGATGTAGGTATTCTTTCCGCTTTCGGTCTTTTAAAGGTAAGTGTATATCGTCCCGTAAAGGTAGTTATCTTTTCTACAGGGGACGAAATTGTTCCTCCCGACCGGGAAGAGGTTGATCCCGGGCAAATAAGGGATGTGAATGGTTACCTTTTGATGGGCCAGGTGCGTGAGTGTGGAGCATTAGCAGAATACCGGGGTATTATAGATGATAAACCTGAAGAACTGGAAAAAGCTTTGTTAGCTTCCCTGGAAGACAGTGATATGGTTCTCATTTCCGGAGGTAGTTCGGTAGGAAAAAGAGATGTAGCAGTTAATGTGTTGGATAACCTGCCTGAGGGGGGGGTTCTTTTCCATGGTGTATCCATGCGTCCCGGAAAGCCGCTGATTTATGGGACAAGCATCGGCAAACCTGTTTTTGGCCTTTCTGGAAACCCTGTTTCTGCTATGTTCAGCAACATTCTGTTTGTTAAGCCAGCAATCCGTTATTTGCAAGGACTTTCACCCTTTCCGGCTTTTACCCCTTATGTAAGGGCTAACCTGGATAGCAATTATTCTTCTCCTGGAGGAAGGGAGGATTATGTAAGGGTTTCCTTGTATAAACAAAAAAATACTGAACAAGAAGAAGAAATATGGGCTACTCCAGTTTTTGGCGGGCCGGGACTTTTGAATACGGTGATAAAGGGGGATGGGTACTTTGTCATACCAAGAGATATGGAGGGTTTACCCCGGAGAAGCAAGGTAGAAGTACGTTTGTTTTGAGCCTATGACTGGTTAGGAGGTTCATAATAGTGGAGAGAAAGATTTACCTTACCAATACTCCCCTGGAAAAAGCATGTGAACTTTTATGGAGCGTTGCTTTAAGGAATGAGATGTCTGTTGAAGATGTTCCCACAGAAAAAGCCGCGGGAAGGATAACTGCCACTCCGCATTTTGCCCGTATTTCCTCTCCACATTACCATGCTTCGGCTATGGACGGTGTTGCTCTCAAGTCTCGCGATACATTTGGCGCTACAACTACTTCTCCGCGACATCTTATCCTGGGAGAGAATGTTTTTTATATAGATACTGGAGGTGTGCTGCCCCAGGGCTGTGATGCTGTAATAATGATAGAAGACATTTATTTTCCTAAAGAAGACAATCCTGATTTGCTGGAAATAAGGGAGCCGGCAACACCATGGCAGCATGTTCGGTCCATCGGAGAGGATATCGTGGCCTCGGAGATGATCTTGCCCTCGTTTCATTACATAAGACCTTTTGATGTGGGAGCCTTGCTAAATGGAGGCATCTTTGAGGCCAGCGTTTTGAAAAAGCCCGTGGTGGCACTGGTTCCTACCGGCATCGAACTAATTTCTCCCGGAACGCTGCCTACTGCCGGTGAAATTATCGAATCCAATTCCTATACCTTTGCTGCGGCTGTGGAAGACTGGGGTGGCCTTGTGGTCCGCTATCCTGTTGTTAAAGATGATCCTAAGGAGCTTGAAGAAGCTGTGAAAGAGGCTGTATCTGGAAGCGATCTGGTGCTCATAAGTGCCGGTTCGTCTGCCGGTCGAAGGGACCATACTTTTGCAGCCCTTAATAATTTGGGCCAGGTGCTGGTGCACGGAGTAGCTATCCGTCCGGGCAAGCCTGTTATTTTGGGAGAAATCAATTCCACCCCGGTCATTGGGGTGCCTGGTTATCCGGTGGCTGCCTACATGATTCTGGAACTATTCGTAAAGCCACTTCTATACCGTTGGCAGAAGCAGAACCCCCCAGAAATGGAAGTCATCCCTGCTCGAAGTTCACGTTTGGTTCTTTCCTCCCTGAAAGAGAGAGAATTTTTGCGTCTGAAAGTAGGGAAGCTGGAGGAAGAATTTGTGGCCACGCCGCTTCCCAGGGGTTCGGGGGTGAGTATGTCCCTGGTGCAGGCTGACGGGATTACCTCCATACCTCAAGATAAAGAAGGTCTTGAGGTGGGGGAAGAGATCGAGGTGGAGTTGTGGCGTGATCGTGATAAAGTGGAAAATACTATAGTATGCCTGGGTAGTCATGATTTAAGCCTGGATATTTTGGCGGATCATCTAAGAAGAAGAGAGAGCGGCTATGCACTATCTTCTGCACATGTGGGAAGTATGGGCGGTATCATGGCCTTGAAAAGAGGAGAAACCCACATGGTCGGGGTACACTTGCTTGATGAGGAAAGTGGTACTTATAATGTGCCTTGCCTGCAACGTTTTTTACCCGAGTTGAATTTGGTTCTTATACACCTTGCCCTCAGGGACCTGGGACTTATGGTTCCTCCCGGAAATCCCCGCGGTATTTCCGGTTTGAAGGACCTGTGCGGAACGGGTTTGGTGTTTATAAATCGGCAAAAAGGGGCGGGAACCCGCCTATTTTTGGATTACAAGCTTAAAGAGCAGGGACTTGATGCTAAAGATATTAGCGGTTATGAAAGAGAAGAATTTAATCACCTGGCTGTAGCTGCTGCAGTGGCAGCGGGAAGCGCCGATGCCGGCTTAGGAATAGAAGCCGCTGCCAGGGCACTGGGCGTAGACTTTATCCCTCTTGCCCAGGAATTTTATGAGCTGGCGATGACTGCTTCTTTTTATAATTCTCTTCGCTGCCAGGAAATGCTGGAGATAATTGTTTCTACATCTTTTCGCGAAGCAGTGGAGAAGATGGGTGGCTACGATCTGCAAAAAAGCGGTGATATTGTCTGGCGCTCGAATGATAACTGATGCTTAGGGGGTAATGCATATGGAAATACAAAAACAGCATGTTATACCGGTGGCCATACGTACTGCCAGTGACAGGAGTGCTCGAGGAGAAAGGGAAGATCTCAGCGGAAAAGTTATAAAGGAAATTGTGGAGGGGGCAGGATGGGAAGTAGCTTCTTACAAAATAGTGCCTGACGAAAAACAGGTACTTAAGAAAGAGCTAATCCATCTTTCCGACGACTTAAAAGTTGCCCTGGTGTTAATCACGGGAGGTACAGGCCTTGCCCCCAGGGATTTTACACCCGAGGCCACTTTGGAAGTAATCGACAAAGAGGTCCCGGGGCTGGCAGAAGCGATGCGCCGGGAGAGCCTTAAAAAAACTCCCCACGCCATGCTTTCCCGTGCAGTATGCGGCATTCGAAAGCATACCCTCATCATTAACCTTCCCGGAAGCCCCAGGGCTGTGCAGGAGTGCCTTGATACTATAATGCCTGCCCTCCCTCATGCTCTCGAACTTCTACGCGGCGCTGTAGCCGATTGTGGTCCCTCGGAAACAACTGAATCTTAAAACCCTCATTAAAATGTAGAAAGCAAATTTTTTTGCAGATGGATTTAGATATTGTTTATATGCCAAAAAATATTAAGAAAACAGAAGAAATAACGGGAATATAAGCGAAATAATGTTTCTAAGGTGCAAGCATAGTCTCATAAGTGGTTTTTCCCGTTTTGCTTTACCTGGTTTATGATCTATAATGATAGTTGAATGTAGTTAGCACTCACCTTAAATGAGTGCTAACAAAGCCCGGACAGATAACAAAAAACTATTGAAGGAGGTAATGATTTATGAACTTGAGGCCGCTTGGTGACAGAGTTATTATTAAGGTACTGGAGAAAGAGGAAAAGACAGGTTCAGGTATCGTTCTGCCCGATAAGGCTAAAGAGAAGCCCCAGGAAGGCGAAGTGATGGCAGTAGGTGCAGGGAAAGTTTTGGATGA
>CAZMLU010000092.1:0-5154 GCA_964567295.1 uncultured Desulfovibrionaceae bacterium | reverse complement strand
ACTTATCGGATATTGAAGCCGTTATTTAAGGCCCGGATAATAAATCTTTAATTTTTAGACTGGAAAATAATAGGCTTATGTACATAAAAAAAAGAAGGAGAGAGTCGTTGGCATTCTCCTCTTCACAGGTTCTGCGAATTAGCCCCGTTTTTTCCCGGGCTACTGCTCAAAATATACCCACTGCACGGGGCCTTCCAAAAGACCATAGCTTACTTCCGCCCCAAAGGCCTCGGCTACGGCCCGAAAGGGCAAGAAGGTGCGCCCGTCCTCAATAAAGAAAGAAGCCTCGGCGGCCAAGGTACGCTCTTCTTTTTCTTTTAGGACCCGAACTTCGAATGTCCCGAGTTCCGTAATTACCTTTGGGTGTAAGATCGATGTAGCTGTTGATGGTGTGTTTGACAAAAAGGCTCAGCATGGCGCCGTCCATGCCGTGGCCGGAGACATCGGAGAGATAGAAAATGAGCTTGTTGCCGCGATGGATTACATCGTAGAAGTCACCGCCCATTTTCTCTGCAGGCTGATAATATGCGGCGAAAGAAATGGTTTCGATTGAGGGTAGCGACTGGGGCAGAATTTGTTTATGTACCTGCTGAGCTTTGCTTATTTCCTTATCCATGTACCTTGACGAATGTTAATCATTATTCCCTTTCTGTTTCTAAAACTGCTAAAAAGATTTCTACCAGTTCCGGGTCGAACTGGGTACCGGCACACCTTCTAATTTCTGTTATTATTTCTTCCTGGCTCAGGGGCTCTTTATAAGGCCTGCCGTTGGACATCACATCATAGGCATCAACAATAGCTGTAATTCTGGCCAGCAGAGGAATTTCTTTTTCTTTTAGGCCCCGGGGATAACCCCGGCCGTCCCATCTTTCATGATGGGCTAATATATCTTCAGACACATGGGCATACTCTTCCGAGGCACGGGTTATCCTGTAGCCTACCTCGGGATGTGTTTTAATAATTTCCCACTCTTCATCAGTTAGGGAACCTTCTTTGGTCAAAGTTGTTTCGGGAATGTTTATTTTACCTATGTCGTGGAGGGTTATAACCAGGTTCAAGCGATCCAGTTCCGTATCTGCAAGCCCTATTTTTTTTCCTATCTTCCGGGCCGTACTAACCATACGCATGGTATGTTCTTCCGTTTCATAGCTTTTTGCCTGAAGGGTTTTCAGCAAGGTATTAAGCACTGAACTCCTCGCACTTTTCTGTTCTGCCAGCTTTTGCTTGTACATGCTGTCCTCGGCTTCCTTTAATACTGCTTGCAGGCTCTTTTCCGCGGTCTCCTTTGTCCCGCCACCGACAGCTAAAGAGACAGGAAGGCCTTTAACATCGACACCTCGGCAGTTGTCTTTTATCCTTCTATGTATTTTTTGTATTTCTTCCACAGGGGTACGTGGCAGCAGAATTACAAACTCGTCACCGCCCCAGCGCCCCACAATATCTTCCCTGCGGGCGGAATTTTTAATGATCCCTGCAGTGTCTTTTAGCATTTCATCACCGGCTTCGTGGCCGTAAACATCGTTAACCAGTTTAAGCCCGTTTAAATCTACCATGATTATACTTATAGGAAGCTGTCTTTCGGTATCCAGCCGCTGCATCTCTTCATCCAGGTAGTAACGGTTGTAGAGGCCGGTGAGGCTGTCGTGTAGGCTCATATAGCGGATCTTTTCTTCTGCTCTTTTGCGATCAGTTATGTCTTTTATCAGTGCCATAATTATTTTCTTCTTATTGTAACTAATTACCCCGGTAGAGACTTCCACATAGAATATGGTCCCGTCTTTTCGCTGATGTACGTCTTCTACGGTGGTCCTTTCTCCCACATCCATTTGATGCCATATATGTAATATCTCCTCTTTGGACAAATATCCTCCACTTTCTTTGGTATAAATAAAGTCAAACACTGACATCTCCAAAAGTTCCTCGTAAGAATATCCTAATAGTAAACAGGCCTGGTTATTTACATCAAATATGTTACCTTCAAAGTCATGCAGATAAATGGCCAAGAGGTTCTGGTCAAATAAAGTGCGATATTTTTCTTCGCTTTCCTTGAGAGCTTCTTCAGCCTGCTTGCGCTCTGTGATATCTCTTGTTATACCCAAAACCCCATAAGGACGCCCCTCCTTATCACGCAGAAAAGAAGCCTTAAATTCAACCCAAATAGTTGACCCATTTTTACAGTATTCCTCTGCCTCAATGATTCGCGTTCTGTTCGGATCAGCTTCTCCGGATGCTTCAAGTTCTAGCTCTTCTTGGAGAACCTGAAGGGCTCGCTCCAAAAAAGAAGGCGTTAAGCTATTATGAACACCCGTGGACATACATTCTTCTACGGTATAGCCGTTCATGCGCTCTACTGATGGACTGGTATATGTATAATTCAAGTCCAGGTCGGTAGTCCAGATAACGTCGGTGGCGTTTTCGGAGAGCAGGCGGTATTTCTGTTCGCTTTCGCGCAGCTTCTCCTCCGTCTGCTTTCGCTCTGTAATATCCCTTAACTGCTGCACTATATATAACAAGTTCTTATCTTCATCCAGAACAGGGTTGCTGCGGCAGTTCAGGTATACGTCCATCTCGGGCACATACTTTTCTATTTCTTCCAATCTTTTGCTCTCAACTGCCCGAGAGGTGGCACATTCTTCGCACTCCTTGTTCCGACCGATAAGTTCGTAACACTTTTTGCCCTTCACTTCTTCCGGTGTTATATCAAGCAGGTCATAGCCGCTTTGGTTGTAGCGCACAATACTGTGGTCGGGACGCTGGATGGCCAAAACGTCTGAAATATTATCTATAACCCCTTCCAGCAGTTTCTGCTGGGTTTTAATTTCCTGTTCTGATTGTTTGCGATCCGTGATATCTCTTACCCACTCCACTATCTGCTCTAACTTACCATCGTGCCCTAAAATAGGTATGACGCGCAGGTCAATCCACTGTCCTCCGGGCAGTTCCACTTCTTTCTGAAAACCCTCTCTGGTTTGCAAAACGGTTAATGCATGGCAATCGGGGCATATATCGTCAAGGCCCCGGTAGGTTCTATAACACTTAGTATTTAAAACCCTTTTCTCTTCGGGCACGGCCCCGAAACCATTCCAGTTGCTGTACACAATATTCATGTCGGGATCGTGTATGGAGATCATATCGGGCACCAGAGACAGCATTTTTTGAAAAAGCTCTTCGCTTCTTCTCAGGGCTTCCCGGGCCAGGTACTGCTCGGTAATGTCTTCAAAGGTTGCATACACCTGAAAAGGCTCGGTTTCCCCAGGCAGAAACAGTGGTATTGCAGTGATATTCAGCCAAACATGGGCATTCTTATCCGGATGAAAAACACCTCTTGTCACCGGGCCTACAGTTTGCCCCGTGCGCAGGGCGAGCATGGCCGGGTGTTCTGTACCGGGCACTGCTGTGCCGCCTTCTTCGATCATTTGCCAGCGCGGATCCATGGAGGTTTTGCCCTGCATCTGTTCCAGGGATAGACCGAGAATCTTTTCCGCTGCCGGGTTTGCGGAAATAATAGTCTCATCTGCGGCCTGGTAGACAACGCCCTGGGCCATGGTCTCGAACAGGCGTCGGTGCTTCTCTTCGCTCTCCCGCAAGCTTTCCTGGGTTTTCCTTTCGCGTTCGAGGTTATTTAGTAAGTGCTGGACTTCGCGTTCTCCCTTTTTGTGGTTAAGGTATTCATAAGACTCAATGTAATAGAAGTTGTGGTAGATTTGACCACCCCTGATCAGCAGAGGATGGGTAAGCACCACTCCTTTGATGGTTTCGGGAGCAAACTTCCAGCGATCATACTGGCAGAGGGCTATACAGGGGTATGCAGTAAAGAGGTTTTGATTCAGCTTTGACTCGTATTCCAAAACCCTTTCAGCACCGCTATAACCGCGCAGGGCCCAGCTCATTTCGGTTGTAATCCGCAGTGCGGAATAACCCTCCTCGAGTGCTTTTTCGGTTTCTGATATTAAAAGGGCAATCATCAAATCGGGATCAAAAAAGCCTCCCGGGGTATAGGCATCTCTTTCACGAATAACACTAAACTGCCCCTTGCCTTCGTATTCATCAACAGCCAACCCTGCTTCTTTGAAGGTTGTGTTTATTTCCTGAACGGTATTAGCAGCAACAACATATAGGCATTTTCCGCCGCGCTCCAGGCCTGTAAGGATAAACGGCACAACCGTTTCCAACCATTCTTCCCGGCTCTCGTAGATAAGGCAGAGATGATCGTGGGGCTTAAGGTCTCTTATCAGTTCAGGTAGTTTTAAGAAGTTATACCTGTCATGAACAGTCATAATGGTTGTGCCTCCTTAAAAGGGTGTTAACTTCGAAGTATAACAATAAATAAAAGGGATTACAAGTAGGAGAACACGGCGGCAGAGCTGACGCATGAAATTCTTTAAAAATCTTGCGAGGTCTAAAATCAGCTTTTTTGCACGAATCCCTACCGATATTTTGTTAAAGACTCTTTTTTTGCCCTCAGCAGTGCCTTTTTTTGCGCGATTCCTCTACCGGGCGCCTGCTTTTGGGCAGTCGGGTAGTGTAGCACGGGCAGGAATCTACCTCATAAGATTGGCCGTTATGCTGCTGGCCAGTTCGTTCGCCAGTTTTCTTCTTGCACCAATCGCAGCTGACCCGGAGATTCTGACAACCTGCGAAGCTGATTTGTATCCAGCTCCCTGTGGGTCATGACGGCGCGAAATTTATTGAGGAAAGCCTGGACTCCGACCGCTTTGACCTGTTCTACCAGGTTAATAGAATGAAGTGCCATTTCATTTAGCATGCGACCGATATGCATGAGGTAGTGATAACCCCGCATCGCATCGAAGTCATAGGCAAAGATGTGTTCATAGTGGTAACCCTGATGCTTCTCCTTCAAAATGTTGTTTTCGTGCAACCAGCGTTTCCGGGCCGTCAGATTGCAGCGCTCATGGACATTTTTGCGATTGAGCGGCTCGTTGGAAATCCAGGCGTGACGGGCGGTTTTTCCCACGACCTGCCCCTTTCTGTCTATCTCTTCCCAGCTTTCATCGCAGGTCACGACGTGAATGGTCAGCACTTTTTTGTGTTTGCCGAGACCATATTCATACTCGATCCCGCTTACCCACCTGAATATTTGCCGCCGGCCCTGCCACGTGCGCTCATGGCAGTGTTCTCCTTCGGTATCCAGAG
>CAZMLU010000091.1:0-5164 GCA_964567295.1 uncultured Desulfovibrionaceae bacterium | reverse complement strand
TTGTCGGTCCCGGTATAGTTGAAGAACCTACTACTACTATATTGGTTCCTCCAAACTGGCAGTTGACTTGCGACCGCTTTAACAACTATTTGATATACCGTGTTGGTGTAGCCCTAGAGCACCTGGTTTCCAAGATCAGGACCATGAGCAGCTAAGTAGAGTAGGTATGTAAATTATTCTTTTATATAATACCTTAGGGAGGGAAATAAATGAGTATAATCAAGAAAAATGTTGAAGTTGATCCCATTGTTATGGCAGTGCTGGACAGTAGATTCCAGGCGATTGTAGAACAGGTAGCAATTGCCATGGCAAGGACATCTATGTCTCCAATTTTCGCGGAAGCAAGGGATATATCTGCAGGGATCTTTGATAGAGATTTGCGATTAATTGCCCAAAAAGACTATTTGCCCATCCTGGCGGCTAATATTCCCGTGGCGCTCCGGGATATATTCGAGAAATGGGAAGGAGATATCCATGAAGGTGACATTTTTGTCCACAATGACCCCTACGGTAGCAACAGCCATCAACCTGATATCAACGTCGCCAAGCCGGTTTTTTATAAAGGTCAACTTGTTTTCTGGGTGGTTACAAAGGGGCACCACGTAGACATAGGCGGTAAGGGGCTTTGTGGTTATGACCCCACAGCCCGAACCTGCTGGGACGACGGTATTATCATTAAACCATGTAAGCTGTACGAAAAGGGAGAGAAAAATCACAGCACATGGAATTTAATTTGTCATAATACAAAACTTCCCGGTATGGTGGAAGCGGACCTTAACTGCCAGGTAGGCGCCTGTAATGTTGGGGAAAGAGCTGTACTCAATGTTGTGGAACGGTATGGTGTAGATTCCATTTATGCTTCTTTGGATGATATCTTTGACCGCACAGAAAAAGGATTCAGGGAGCAGATACGCCAGGTAAAAGACGGGGTCTATTACGCGGAAAAAGCCATTGACGATGATGCTGTGAACAGGGGCATTCCTGTTTATATAAGGGCAAAGGTCATCGTAGATGACGGAGATATTACCATCGACCTTTCAGAGAGCGATCCTCAAACACCCAGTTATTTGAATAGTTGCTGGGGCAACACCTACTCAAATGCGTTTATACCTATATTTTTCTTCATGGAAGGAGATGTCACAAGAAATGAAGGCGCCCTACGCCCAAGTAAAATAGTTACTCAAAAGGGCACCTGCGTTGATCCAGAATTTCCCGCTGCTAACACTATGAACACCTGCACATTCACTGAAACCATTGTAGAAGTAGTCTTGCTGGCCTTAAAAGATGCTAAACCCGAATGGTCCATTGCCGGCCACGGCAAAATGAGCCTCCACCTCTCTGGAGGCTTTAACCCGAGAACAAAAAGGGATTTTGCCATTATTGACTTTGTAACCTGTGGCGCCGGATCGGGAGGCACAGAAGGTCATGATGGCTGGCCTCAAGCAGGCCCGGGACATTGTATGGGAATGCTTCGTCAACCAGACCCGGAAATTATGGAACTCTGCACACCTCAAACAGTGTGGAGAAACGAGCTAGTTGGCGGCAGGGAGGGCTTTGGAAAATTCCGCGGAGGCTTTGCTACAGCATACAAAGTCCAGTACGATGCTGATGCCGCAGCTGTTGAATGTGGACATGGGCATGCGCCATGGGCTGTACCTTTCGGCATTTTTGGAGGAGGCAGCCCGCCGCCCTCTGCTCCAAAGGTAACACACAGGGATGGCTCAGTTACCCCTATAATGATTAATACCTTCTGGGATATAAAAGAAGGGGATATATACGAGCAAGAGATGCAAGGCGGTGCAGGCTGGGGTGATCCGTTAGAAAGGGACCCGGAGCGTGTCTGGAAAGATGTAGATGACGAATTTCTTACTATAGAAAAAGCTGAGGAAATCTACGGTGTGGTAATAGACCAACAAGCGCACAAGATCGATTATGAAGCCACTAAAAAGGTGCGGGAAGAAAAGCAAAAGGAAAAAAAGGCGTGAACCCTGCCTTTAAAAAAGTAAAAACTTATTTTATGCCACAGTATCACAGGTTGACATAAAGTTCTGGATCGCTAAATATCATGTAACTACTCACCCTACCAGTTCTTTGAAAACTGAAAACATCTTAAGTTAAACTTGCGGGACGAAGGGATTACCTTTAAGCGCTTCCTTAATAGCATCGAAGACAGGTGCAGAATTTTTCCGGGCCGTAGAGATATAGCCCCTGATGCGGCAGAACATCTTGGCACCTTGGTCGCTGCGGGACACCCCGGAGATCTTCTGCTTGACCTTCATCATGCGGATATCTCTTTCAGCCAGGTTATTATCGAATGGAATTTGAAAGTCATAGATGAAGGCCAGCACTTCAGATTGGTGCGTGCTTAAGCGGTCCAGTAAGTTTCTGGCTTTGCTTTGTTTTTTAGATCCTCTTTTCTTTGTTTCGCCTTCTTCCGGCGGTGGGTTTTCAAGGTATCCTTTTTCAATGATCCGGTTGTATCGCTGTTCAAAGCCTTTGGTCTCTTCGGGGTTTAACTTATCGGCATCTTTTTTTCTTTTTTCCACAGCAGCTTTAATTTCAACCAGTAAATCGACCATTTCCTGCGCCCACTGTTGGCCTGTCAGTTCAATTATTCCTGTAAGTTCTCTTAAGTGATGGGCAATTACACAGTGAATGGCTGAAGTCGTAATTGTAATACGGTTTCCAGTAATCATGCACAGCCACTCCTGTGACCTCAGGTAGAACGCCGATGTCGTCGGTTGCATCACTCCCCCGCTTGGGGTGACAACCATAATGCGTAAGGATCTCGTTGGATGCTACGTGCAACCATTGGCGTTCCCCCTCAATGCGCATGCCCGTTTCATCTACATGCACAACGGGCGAGCCTGTCAGGTGCTCAACGATTTCCTGCTCTACCGGTTCCAGCGCATCATACACAGCATGAATAGAGTTAAAAACCGTGCCTTCGCTTAAAGAGATCCCGCAGATATCCTCAATAAGCTCTACCACCCTTTTGTAGGGAATCAGCTGGTATTGGTTTAAGTATACCAGAAACGACTTAAGATTTGGGCCGTATTGGAGCGGCATCTCCACACCCTTGGGGAAAGGCGCTTGATTCTCCAGGCCGCAGCAGGGACACAGCATATCTTCAGCACAGTGCTCGGTCACAATCATCTTAACCGCGGGAATATCGTGCTGCTGGCGCTTTACCATCTTTTCAGGCGGCACATCTTCCAGGGAGTGTCCGCAGCCCTGGCAGCTTTCCACCCGGTGGGTAACGGTAACATCAGGCGTATCGGCCATCTTTAAGGTATCTCCCTTGTGGCCTTTCTGGCCACCTGGTTTTTTGCCGCTTTTTTTGCGTTGACTCTTCGGCTTGACAAATTCATCCGAGGACGGTGGTTTGCTGCTGTTACAGCTGTTTTTACCTAAGCGGGATTCCAGTTCTTTAATCCGCTCTTCTTGAAGAGCTACCGTCGTTAAGAGTTTTTCATTTGTTTCCATAACTCCCGAGAGCAGTTTGTATACAGCTTCAGGCCCGGCGTTATAAATCTCCAGGAACTGCTCATATTTCACGGCAGAGCACCTCCCGGAAATTTTGTGTGAGCGGGGTAGAGATAGACATCTTTGACCGGCACCTTAAGAGTGCTGTAGCGGTCGTTGCGGCTCCGGCCTGTAGTTTGCCCTGCATAAACCCAATTGGCAGCCCGGTAGCAGGTGCCTGCAAAACGCTCTTTTTCAACGAAAGTTTCCAGCAGATAAATCCGGTGGCCGTATTTTTCGATCCAGTCGGAGCTGATGCGCCTGGTCAGTTGGCCTAATATATGGCTGGCCAAGTGCGGCACTTTCACCCAGGGCAGGATCAAAAAGCGCATATTGTTCGTCACCAGGTTGATGTTTTTGCTCCTGGCCTGGTGAGACCAACCGACAAATTCATCCCGGGCAGCGCTTTTCCAGGCCGCGGAACCAAACAGCAAACAAGACAGGGGTCTGTCCTTTTTATCAAAGACCATGTATTTCATGTTCTGACCGACGATGCGGCTGAAACCCAGGTAATGATAGCGGGCCAGCAGGCAGTAAAAGAGCTGAAGCATGCTTTTATCCACCGGTCTTAGAGTAACCGGGGCCAGGTCCTGCAGTTTGTAGGTAATGGGGTCGGTCTGGTGTGCAACGTCAGTTATCAATCGTGAGCCTGCACCGTTGCTATTGCTCGGTGCCGGAAGGGTTATCTCGCCCTGTTTTTCCAGCTTGAGCAGAAAAGTGCGGCAGGCCATATCCTGGAGCCGGCCCTTTGCATTACGCCAGTCCCATAAGCGGCAAAGCTCCCTGGAGAGCCTGGTACGGTTCCAATCCGGGTTGTCAGCAATGAGCCGGCGAACAAGCTCAATATCATCTGTGGTTGGTTTGCGTCCCTGAATAACCGTTGTTTTTTCCATGATTTAATGGTAGCACAAAATCATGGTTGAGTTCAGGGGGTAGGTAAAAAAATATCGACTTTTTTAAAAAATTTTTACGTCCCGGGAGGAGCAAAAAAGTATCTGTTGAATACATCTTATAGTAGGCTGAGTAGATACAATATCATTTTTAATCATGTAAAAAAGGTTACATGGGCATTTAAGGGCACCATTGTCTAAGAAGATAATTTACATATATTATATCAAAGCTTTATAGCCAAATTGGTGCCCTTTATAAACTGCATTCCTGGCAAGTGTAACGATAAAAAAGCCAGGAATGCCTAATTTTAAGAGGTTTATTAAACATTTTGTTTCCCTTTACCCTCGTTACATAATTATAACATGTAACGAGGGTAAGGGAGGTAAGGCCATGCCGGCTATTGTTTGCCAAACCAACAAAACAACCGGGATAACTTATGCTTACGAGTCGGTATCATACTGCAAGGGTTTCTTACAATCCTGTTGGGGGCATAGATACAAAAAGCCGTCGGGAATCTGAAAGAACGTTTGAATCTGCGACGGACGCTGGTTTCTTCCGAACTTAGTCTTGATGGCAAACTGTTTGTTGAGTTTGTGGTCCTGATCTATCTGTCCTATATTAAAAAGCAGATGCAGGATCATGATCTCTTTAAAAACTATACGATGCAGGGCCTCTCGAAGAGCTTGAAGTGATCAAGTGCTTCGAACAGCTTTGTGGATAACCGAAAATGCATAAAGATATTCACTCT
>CAZMLU010000090.1:0-5172 GCA_964567295.1 uncultured Desulfovibrionaceae bacterium | reverse complement strand
AAAAAATATCCATAAAATAAATCCCTACCAGTTGCATCCATCCAGTGGTAAAACGAAGCTTCATCTTGTCTAAGTAATGATTTTAAAACTTTTACTTTTGTTATGTTATGTTATGTTATATTTTCTCCTTTTATAAAAATAATCCTTCTCCTTCATAACCTGTATTCTTATTATATTATTTATAGTACTTATATTGAAAAAGTCATGTTATTTTCAAACAAAATTCGTTATAATAGTAGAAAAGGCATTTCGCCATTTTTAAAATACGTTGCAAACATTTTATTTTTTTAAACAGGAGTGGTTTAATATGAAAAAAATTGTTTTAATTGAACCTAAAACAAAAAAAGGTCATGTTTACAGTGCTACGCGTATGCCCCGACTAGGACTTCCGCTTTTAGGAACCAGATTAAAGGCCGCGGGTTACGATCCTGTTCTTTACATGGCCCCCATAACAAATCTTCCCTGGAAAAACATACTTCAGGCTGACCTGGTAGGTATTTCCACCACCACTTCGACCTGCCAGGAAACTTACAAGATCGCCGGCTACCTTCGTGCTCAGGGAGTTCCGGTAGTCATAGGGGGAATACATGCCACTTTCATGCCTGAAGAGGCACTGCAGTACTGTGACCATGTAGTAAGAGGCGAAGCCGATAACCATTTTTTACCCCTTGTAGATTGCCTATCCGCTCAAAAAATCCCCATCGATATCCCAGGTGTTTCTTTTCGTAATGGAGAAAAAATTGTCCATAATCCTTGCAGTAACAACCCTGTGGTACTTGATGAACAACCCTTCCCCGATCTCTCCCTTTTTGCCCAGGGCAAACCCTCAATGGCCATTCCCGTTATGACTTCACGGGGGTGTCCTTTTAATTGTACTTTCTGTAGTGTAACGCTGATGTTCGGAAGGAAATACCGCTTTCGCAGCACAGATAATGTTCTACAAGAACTTTCCCAATATCAAGGAAAAAGCATCTTCTTTTGCGATGACAATTTTACCGCAGACTTAAAGCATACAAAAGAATTATTGCAAAAAATGATCGATAAAAATATCAGGTTGAAAAGCTGGGGTGCTCAGGTGCGTGTAGAAGCGGCTAAGGATCATGAATTTTTGGATCTCATGCAGCGTACCGGGGGCGATATGGTTTATGTGGGTCTGGAATCCATAAACCCTGCTACCCTTGAAGCTTATAATAAAAAGCAAACTGTAGAGGAGATTAGGGAATCTATAGAACTATTTCATCGCTACAGAATAAGAGTGCATGGTATGTTTGTTTTCGGCAGTGATTCTGATACTGTAAAGACCATCAGGGAAACTGTTGACTTTGCCCTGGAAACACGTATCGATACGGTACAGTTCTTGATGCTCACTCCCCTGCCGGGAACGCCCCTATTCAACAAGCTAGATGAAGAGGGAAGGTTTCTTACCAAAGAATGGGAACTTTACGACGGACATCATGCAGTTTTCCAACCGGCGCTGATGACTGCTGAAGAATTACAGGAAGAAACGTTTGCTGCTTTCAAGAAATTTTATGCGCTGCGAAACGTTTTTCAGAACACCTTTTATACCGGGTGGGGCTCAACCTTTTACCGTGGGCTGGGTTGGCTCATGGTGAAACGTTTTAACAAGCAAAACCGTTGGTATGACCAGATACTACAAAGCCTTCAGCAAGGCAGTAACAAGGCGGTGCACTTGCTTGACTGCCACATTAATGATAGCAAAGGACATGTTTCAGCAAAAGCAGAAGACATGAGTAACTACCTTAAAATATACCTCACTGAAAAAAACGGCGTCTTCTATCTGCAAATTCGTGGGCTTTTAAATCACTTTACCTTGAAAGAGTTAAAACGTTCCCTTAAAAATATTTTACCGCGGCATTGCTTTCACCTGGTAATAAATACTGAAGAATTGCATTTTATATCAGAGAAATATGCGCATTCATTCTCACGCTTTTTGGAGAAGCTTGGAAGGCGCTCCCGACGATTGCAACTGGTGTACCAAGAGAATAACGAAAGACATTCTCTTTTAAAACGCTATGCCCTGAAGGTTCCAAGATTTGAATTGTTCCCAAACAAAAGATAGTAGCAGTAACTATAATCCTAATAAATGAATCATCTTCCTTATTTACTTAATAAAGGGGCTGACCCACAACTTGGAGTGTGGATCAGCCCCTTTATTAAAAATCCAAGAGAATATATTGCTTGAACGTGCTACCAACATATTCCTTAGTCAGCGTAATCGTTAATCTCAGGAATGGAATCAATGGGCATATATGCTGGGACTACAAGGCCAATACGGGCCCCTTCATAATTAGTGGCAACTTCATCAACCTCATCACCAAATTCATCATTGTATGCCTCATGTGTTCCGGGTAGCCAGGCAGTAGTCATAAAATCAGCATCGCCTTCGGCTATGGAAGACCACATTACTCCGGCATCCACAGCTGTAATGTCTACCTCATATCCAGCTTCGCGCAAGATGGCTGCTGCGACATGAGTACTTGCAAGGGCACATTCCCATTCCACATAAAGGATTTCCAATTCTTCCCCGTCTCCTGCAAGGCCGTCAGGAACCCAGCCATCTACTAAATCGCGGTTATCTGCGATCCAAGCATCCGCATTGCCTGTAAAATCATCATCTTCGGTATTCATGGCCATTACTTCACCTATTTCATCATCGCCCCAAGAAAAATTCTGTAAGAACTCATGGACTTCAGGATGATCGTCTGCCAGTCCCTGGCGGGCCACAGTGGCAATATACTCTTCTCCCCCGTAGACCTCGTCGGGGTCCTCCAGAAATTTCATATCCCACTCCGCAAACTTCCAGTGTGGTGCCCAGCCGGTTACGATTACCCACTCTTCGTTGGCGATAGCCGAGTCCAACTCAGCGGTCATGGCTGCGTCACTGCCCTCTATCAAACCAACTTGCAGATCATAAGCCTCCATGGCATCTTCAGTGGCCGCCATGATACCGGCACCAGGGTCGATTCCCGTAATATCACTGATAGTTTGCTCATCTGGGTCAGCAGGCCCACACCCCATCAGACCAAAAGCAAATACCACTACCAACACAAACGTTACCGCCAATAACTTTCCTTTAAACAAATTAACCCCTCCAATTTAAATTTTTATTTATGATAGGGCTACTATTCTTCCGATGTGCCTTGTTGTTTGGTGCTTTGAGTAATACGGTCCAGAATAATAGCCACGATCACCACTGCTAAACCACTTTCAAATCCTAACCCTATATCCAAACGTTGGATGCCTCGTAAGACAACGGCTCCCAAACCTCCGGCCCCGATCATAGCCGCAATAACAACCATGGATAGAGCCAACATAATGCACTGGTTAATGCCTGCCATAATGGTTGGCAAGGCAAGAGGAAGTTGTACCTTAGTGAGTTTTTGCCAATCAGTAGAACCAAATGCGGCGGCAGCTTCTACTGCCTCCTCCGAAACAAGACGAATACCCAAACCGGTCAGACGTATCACTGGTGGCATAGAAAAGACCACCGTTGCAATCATTGCCGAAACCACACCTAACCTGAAAAAAAAGACAGCAGGTATCAAATAAACAAAAGCAGGCATGGTCTGCATAAAATCCAGTACGGGCCATACGATACGATGCACAAGATCACTCCGCGTGGAAATAATTCCTACCGGCAACCCGATAGCAATAGAAATTAATACCGATATCAAAATCATCGTTATAGTAATTATAGCGGCTTCCCACAGCTCCATATTGTTAATGAGAATTAGCCCAATAAAAGAGAATAAAGCAACCTTATAATTACTAAATCGCCAGGCCAATAGAGCAATAAGAATAATAAGAATAAAAGGAGGAAGAAAAAGAAGTATATCGGCAAAACCACTCATAAAAGACCCTAAAAACTCCGAAATAAGCCTGGTCAAAAGTCCAATAGTGGCACGCAACCATGCAATAAGTGCATCCACTCCATCACCCAAGGGGAGTCTCGGCAGCCAGTCTATGGGGTTTAAAATTTTATCCATCATTTGCTGCAACCTCCTTAACCTTAACCAGCCCGGCCAGCAAGGAGCCTCTTACAATAATGCCTTTTAAATGGTTTTCTTCATCTACAACAGCTACTGGCATGGTAGCGTTAGCTGCTGTTTCAAAAAGATCATTCAAAGTAGTTTCTGGAGGGACAGAGGTAACATCTTTCTCCATTACATTAGTCAAATCTGGTTCTCCCTTTTCAGCCGCCTGCTTAGCTGCCTCAGCAGTAACATACCCTTGAAGCTGACGATTACGGTTTACCACAAAGACACTGGATATCCCTTCTTCTCCCATTTTCCTTAAGACCACCCTGGGTCCGTCCTTGGGATAGGCCACAGCTTTAACGGGAACCATAACCCCTTCTGCAGTAAGCACCTTGGCCAGGTCAACATCTTCCACAAACTTGGCCACATAATTGTCAGAAGGATTGGTTAAGATATTTTCCGGTGTATCTATCTGCACCGTTACTCCATCCTTCATAATTGCCACACGGTCACCCAGCTTTAGGGCTTCATCCAGGTCGTGAGTAATAAACACAATTGTTTTACCAACTTTTTCCTGCAATGCCAACAACTCGTCCTGCATTTCTCTTCTTATAAGGGGGTCCAGGGCACTGAATGCCTCATCCATAAAAAGGATTTCAGGGTCAACAGCTAGGCAACGGGCTAATCCTACCCTCTGCTGCATCCCCCCACTGAGCTGATCAGGGTAGCGGCTTCTCCATTCTCCAAGACCCACCAGTTCCAGGGCTTCAAGTCCTCTTTTTTCCCGTTCTTCTTTTGATTTCTCCTGGATCTCCAGCCCAAAAGCCGCGTTCTCCAGCACCGTTCGGTGAGGCAAGAGAGCAAAACGTTGAAAAACCATGGCCTGTTTATTGCGGCGAAATTCACGTAAATGATTTAAGTCCATAGCTGTAATATCTTCACCATCGATAACAACTCTGCCCGAGGTAGGTTCGAAAAGGCGATTCAAGCAGCGGATCAAGGTTGACTTGCCGCTGCCTGAAAGCCCCATGACCACAAATATTTCTCCTTCTTCCACCGTAAAATTTGCATTGTAAACTCCGATTGTATGCCCAGTTTCCCGAAACAGTTGATCTTTACCCATGCCTTCTCTTACTTTTACCATAGCCTGATCCGGGTGAGGACCAAAAATCTT
>CAZMLU010000089.1:0-5227 GCA_964567295.1 uncultured Desulfovibrionaceae bacterium | reverse complement strand
TGAAACGCAATTGAAACGCAACTGAAACACGGGGATGGTTCTCCTGAATATATAATAGGAATCAAAAATAACATAAAAGAAATCGAAAAGGCGGGTGGCGATATTGAGCGAATTGTTGAAAATGCAGCGGAACAAACTTTGTCCCTGCGATAGCGGGAAAAAATACAAAAAATGCTGCCATGACCGGGTGGAAGAACAGGAGAAGCTTTGGAAAAATGAAGGTTATTACTGGATGTCCCCTGAAATGAAACAGGCCCTGGCGTTGGTTAGCGGGCTCGAGCCGGATAAAAAAGAAGAGGTGCCCGATTTTACCCAACTGAAAGAAGCCGCGGACGAGCTTGATAAAGGCATTTTTAACAAGGAACTGGAGATTAAAGCTATAGATGATTATATTTCTCGTTTACTTTCAGCATTTACCGATCTGCTAAAGAAAGACGATTACTTTCAGGAAATGCGCCTCAGCTTGACCCAGGGTATAGATATCCTGCAGAAGGCCAACAACAAGATGTCCGAAGAAGAGCCCGCCCAGGACCACGGCCAGGACCAGGAACAGGAGCAGGAGCAGGGCCAACAGGACAAAATGGCCGTAGTTCTACAAGAAGTGATCCGGAACTGGTTGGCGGAGCAGATCGACGAAAGAAGAAATGACTGGTTTTTATGGAAAATGATGGACGGCCTTCGGAAGCGTTCTTATACCCTTGAGGAAAGGGCAACTCTACTTTTTAGCATCTATAATACCCTCAGCCAGAAGGCGGAGGTAAACCAGTTCTGGGATAGTTTAATAAGGGTGGTTATTAGTGAATCATTCCAGGCCTTGAATCAGCTGGGGGAGATAACGGGCGAGGGGGATGATAGTTCCTTGGCCGCAGAAGACGCAGAAGATGGCTTTATTACGGAGAAAATGAATGAGTTAATGCAGCAGAACCCCACCTATCGCCGGGAAGTTATGGCGAGAATATCCGAAATATCGTCATTCACCATGGATATGATCTCAGAAGGAAAGCTGAAGCTGGAACTTCCTCCATATGCTGTCCTGGGTGGACTTCTGGCGGCCAAGCAAACCCTGCGCGAAAATGCAGAAAGAGTGGATAGAAAGGAAAATGAGGAAAGAGGGGGCGCAAACGGCGACAAGGAGAAATCCGGTCAATTATACCAGAAATTAATGGAAAAAGTTCAATACTTAGTTAGCCTTCTCAAAGAAGAAAATATGATGGAAACCATGAGCAAAAACTGGATAGCGGATTATGACTTATTTATAGATAGCACTCGACAGGTAATGGAGCAATGGCTCCAAACCGAGGGGAAAGAAAATCCAAAGAGGGAGCGGGAACTGATCAAGCAGGCTTCGGCAATCTTAGGAAGTGGCCATGAAGCCAGGCTCTCATTTTTTCTCTATCTGGCAGCGGTGGCATTCTTTCTCGAAAAGAAAAAAAGCGTTGAAACAAAGTGGGACGGAGAAGTCCTGGTGTTCGATAACCCACGCCTAGAAAAAGAAACAGGGCAAAAAGCGGAGGAGCTTTTTACCAGCGACGGCCTGGAACAATACGCCAAATCCCTGGAAGAAGAGCAGAAAACCGGCGCCTCCCAACACGTAAGAAAATACAAATAAACGTAAAACAAGGGAGTGAAACTGAGGTGGAATGCGAGAACCGTCACCTTGTTTTACTCCCTTGTTTTACTCTTGTTTCACGCACGAAAAAGTCGCGGCAATTTGTATTTACCCTATCACGATGTTTCTTCCGGCATTTTTAGCTTCCTGCCGCACCTATAAACTCGGCAGTTTCCTCGCCCTGGAACTCTTTCACGCCGGCGCTTATTGTCACGATAGAGCCTTCACCGAAAGTAAAAAACTCAACATTCTGCCTGATTCTTTCCGCAACGTTCACCGCGTCTTCCCGGTTTGTATATCGTTTAAAATCTTAAATTTATCAATATCCAGCATGATAATCGAAAGCGGGGTTTTGTTGACGGAAGCTTCCATGATCCTTCCGTTCAATTCATTCATGATGGCCTTCCAAAAATAAGGGCTCTCCGTTTTCATCCCTTTGGGTAATTTTGCCGCTGTAGTAGAACCACTTCCATCCCTTAACTTTGGTCTGATACGGTACTCAGCCTCATAAACGCTCTTTTCTCCCTGCAAATGACGTTTCATGGCCTCCATGGTGCTCTCATAATCCTCGGGGTGCAGGCGTTCGGTAAAAAACTGATAGGTTACAGGCTGGGGCACCTCTTCCATGGAATAGCCCAGAGTGGGTACCTTCAAAGGGTTGAATACCACCGCGTTCGTTTTAACGTTCCAGTACCAATGCCCCAGGTTGCTGCTCCAGGCATAATTAAGCCTTGTTTTATTATTTCTTTTTTTGTTTTTGTTTTTTCTTCCACCTGGAGAGGAATCCTTTTTTCTCTTCTCGGGAGCCGTAGTACTGTTGGTAATAATAGTATCCGTAGCCGTTGGCAGGGATGCGGTTGATTACTACGCCCAGGATATTGGCTTTGACGTTTTGTAGCTGGTCCCTGGCTTTTTGGGCCATCTCCTCGGGGACGTGCCCGAAATCAATGACCAGGATGGTCCCGTCAACGTAGCGGGATAAAAGGGCGGGGTCGGTGACGGCGACAACGGGGGGCGAATCCAGCAGCAGGTAATCATAAGATTTTTTCAGGTTCTCCAGGACTTGGGCAAACGCCTGGGAAACAATGAGCTCCGAAGGGTTGGGGGGAACAGGTCCGCTGGGAACGACGAAGAGGTTCTCCACATCGGTCGGCCTGATCACATCTTCGTGGTGCAGGCTTTTATCCACCAGGAGGTTAGTTAGCCCTGCCGTGTCATCCAGGTTGAAAAGCTTTTGCAGGTACGGCTTTTGCGCAGGTCCGCATCCACCAGCAGAACGCTGGCCCCGGTGCGGGCAATGGTGATACCCAAATTGACCGTGGTAGTTGTTTTCCCGTTAAACGGCAGGGGGCTGGTCACCAGGATGGAACTGACGGGCTTGTCCAGGGAGGAGAAAAGGATATTGGTGCGCAAGGTTTGGTAAGCTTCCGCGGCAGGAGATTTAGGGTCGGAAAGAGCGACCAACTGATAAGTATCAATGCTGCTTGCAATCTGATTTTTCATATTGCGTAAATCCCTTCAGGTTCATTATTTATAATAAACAATTGATAACTTATAAACGATAAATGATAATAGATTAATCTAACAGGGTTAAGAAATAGGCTAAACCCTATTTCGATTTCTTGAGGTTTTTGGAAAAGTTAGGCACTGCTCCCAGGGTCGGCAGTTGCAGGGAATTGGTCACGTCCTTGGGAATTTTGATGGTTCGATCCATAAATTCCAACAAGAAAGAAAGCCCCAGAGCAACCATGAGCCCCAGTACCAGGTTCACCTGGTATATAATCTCGTACTTCCTTAACATGAGCAGCTTATCCGGATCTTGGAGAAAAGCATAGCAGCGCTCCGGGTGAGCCAGCACCAAGCGGCACCCCCGCACATTCAGGTTGAACAACATTTCCTCGAAAAAGAGGGGAAGAGCCTGGGATTGAAACGCAATTGAAACGCAATTGAAACGCAATTGAAACGCAACTGAAACACGGGGATGGTTCTCCTGAATATATAATAGGGGGAATCTCCAGGAGCAGATAGCGGCTGCTGTTGAGAGTAGGCAGAAAGACACGGGAGTCTGCCATGAAATTGTAAGCAGCCATAATCTCCCCTCCCGGGTAAAAGGTGAGGGGGATCCGCTCCTTCCTGCAGGCCCGGTTCAGCTCGTCAACCTTGGCACGCAGCAGCTGCGGCTCGAATGTAAAGCCCCCTTCTATAAAGTGAGGAGTGGCCATGACCCCGGTGAAGCCCACGTCTGCCAGCTGCCTGGCCATGACGAGGGCTTCACTCCATTGGGAAGGGCCATCATCCAGTTGAGGCAGGATGTGACAATGCGTATCTATCATGAAGTTTCTTCTTTCCGGCGGAAAGCTTCCCGGGAAAGTTTCACGAAAAGGGGCTTCCCGCAGCTACCTGCATATTTTTAGGGCTCGATAAGAATAAGCTCCACGGTCAAGTCGCGGTTGCGGTCGCTGTTGTAGATATCTATCTCCAGGGTGTACACATCCCCCTTAACAGCACCGTCCACAGCGTGGTAAATTGTATAGTAGGTGTTCCCGGCCGTTCCTTCTAACTGGTCATCGTCGCCCCCGCTGAAATTACTGTACAGGAGGTCTCTAATGAAATCTTCATCGAGCAGGTCCAGCTTCGCCTCGGCATCGTCATAGGCGCGGATAGCGAAGCTGTCCTTATCTTCTTTGTCGATATCCTGGTTAGAAAGTAACCGAAACGTCTCCGATGGCTGCAGCGGGTTCATCCTCGCTTAATTCCCAGCTATTGGTAGCGATCTCCTCGATGTTCAAATTATCGGCAGCATATTCATCTACTTCATAATCCAGGCCCCTATCCAGGATGATCACTGTTTCCGTGCGGGTAATGGGTCGTTGGGGACCGAAGGTTCCGTCGGGGTAGCCCGTTATTAGTTCGGCGTCTGAAACGGCGTCCACCGCTTCCCTGGCCCAGTCTGCTACTTCCTCAATATCTAGAAACTCTATCCCGGTGGCAGCGGGAAGATCAAGCTGTCTGGCCAAAATAAGAACCGCCTCCTGGCGAGTGATGGGTGCCTGCGGTCTAAAAATCCCATCGGGGTAACCGTCCGTGATTCCGGCTTCTACGGCGGCGGAGACATCGTCATAAAACCATGCCGTCTCGGGGACATCGGTAAAATCGGCCCCGGTAGCGGCGGCGGGTGTCTCGAAAGCCCTGTTTATCCAGGTCACGAATTCTGCCCTGGTGACCGATTCATCGGGTCGAAAAGTGCCGTCGGGATAACCCTCGGCAAGCCCTTCATCGATCCATTCCCTTACCTGATGCTCTGCCCAGTGGCCCTCTAAATCTTCAAACTGGCTTGCCGCGAAAGCAGTGGTAGAGAGCATTAGAACAGCTAAAACAAGAACAACAATAGTTCCTTTTCTTTTCATAAAGCAGTTCCTCTTTTAAAATTAGCAATATCTTTCAGAAACATCGGTGATATCGGTAACATTGGTAAAATCGGTGCTCAAACGATCGCTTGAAAAAGTCTTGCCAAATTTGTTCAACACTAAAGAATTAAGAGCTTAACTATTAAACGATACCTAACTACTAAAAGACCTCCTAACTCCTAACTCCTAACTCCTAACTCCTAACTCCTAA
>CAZMLU010000088.1:0-5267 GCA_964567295.1 uncultured Desulfovibrionaceae bacterium | reverse complement strand
AAACAGTGCAAGAACAGACGGCAAGGACACTACCGGAGCAGGAAGCCACCGGATAGGATATCCACTTGGACGCCCCGCTGCCAAAATATTTTAGAACTGCGCCCTGGGAAATGAAGTTAGCAATAGCTCCGGCGATAAAAAAGGCCGGAACCAGACAAAACAAAACGTGCTCGCGAGCGTATTCCTGCAGCATGTGGAAGGCCTCAACAATAGAAACCTCTACTACGGGATGGCCGAAAGGTATAAAATAGACGCCCAGAAATACACCCACCATTATGACAAGCTTATGCCATTCTTTCATGATCGTTTTATCTCCCTTTTAGAGTTCTTCCTGGATCCATTTTTTTATCTCCTGCGGACGGGGAACACGCCCAAAAACCTTTACTTTATCGTTAATCACCAACCCGGGAGTCATCATGATATCGTGCTCCATTATTTTGTTAAGGTCCGTTACTTTTACCACGTCAGCCGCTACACCCAGTTCTGCTAAAGCATTAATAGTCTGCTGCTCCAGTTTTTCACAATTAACACAACCTGGACCTAGAATTTTTATCTTCACTCTGACTTCCTCCTTTTAATAAAACATTCTTTATAAATATATAGTATCTCTTTATACCGAGCAGCTTATTTAAGCAAGAATTTTACTCCTGCTCTCCCAGTGCATTTTGAGCATTTCTTTGCTTAAATCAAGTAATTGATACAAGCGAAAATCATTAACCCGGTAATAAACCTTCAACCCCTCCTTGCGGCGGGATAATATTCCCTCTTTCGTTAAAAGGGCAAGGTGCCTGGAAACATTGGGCTGGTCTGTTCCCAGGGCTGGAACAATCTCGCAGACACATTTCGCCTCTTCGTGTAAAAGCTCAATAATCTGCAAGCGTGTAGGATGCCCCATAGCTTTGAAATAATCAGCCTGGAGCTCGTTGACGGTGTTCTTGGACATTTGGTTCACCCCTCGTCAATCATGTTTTAATATTTTCCCTCTACTATAACCGTACACATAATTAAATTTGCTTGCCTTCATCCTGTTCTTTATATCAGCACCTCTTTTTTAGAAAAACAAAGGGAATTCTACTAATTGCAGTATATGTTATATGACTATATGTGTAAATAGTAAAATTAGAAAGATGGTATCCGATCCTAAGGACAAGGATTGCTTTCTGTCTTGGTATTAAGACTTTTAAAACAAAAAACCGCAAGGTCAGCACCAATTTAATGTCCTTAAAACCCACATTTTGTAGCATCTGCTATTTTATTTGCCCAGCGGTTTTTCAATCTTCCAGGGGTTGACAAGATATACTGCATGAATTAAAATATGGATATGCGGATAAGCATATATTTAAAGAAGGAAGGATAGTGAAGATTGGAATTTTGCCCTTTCAGGGTGCGTGTAACGTTGGTATGATGACTAATAAAGTGGCGCTGCGCTTTGTGGATAACGAAACTGTAAACATGGTTTGCCCCCTGGGTTTACCGCTTGGTATTGAACACATTATAAAAATGGCGACAGCTAATGACAAACACATTGCTTTCTTTAAACAGCTGCCCGGTTAATTGCTCATCTAAAGCATTGGAGTCAGCCGGCATTATGAAATATGAAGAGTTTACCATTACCGAGGACTTTGATATTAAGAAAAATAAAGATTTTAGCGATGAAACCAATATGGAACTAATTGAAGAAAAAATGGGGGAAACTATAGCCCGATTATCAGATAAAGAAAGGAATTAATATGGACAGGTTGATCAGTTTCTTAAAGGTAATTTCTGATGAAACCAGATTACGAATGCTTTTATTATTAATGGAGCAAGAGCTTTGTGTATGTGAAATATGCGAAGTGCTCGAAATTTCACAGCCAAAGGTTTCCCGGCACCTTGCCAGGATGCGTGAAGCGGGCTTTGTCAGGGATGATCGACAGGGTCAATGGGTGTTTTATTATGCAAATTTTGATGATGAAGTTCAAAGCGAAATAATGCAGGCTATTAATAATAAAAGGAATTATTATCTGCAATTAAATCAAGATATGAACAGCTTAACAGTCAAGGCAACTGAAGGCATTTTTTGCTCGAGAGTAATAAATAGAAGAGGAGTTGAGCTTAAATGAAGCAATATTGGATCTGGGTTCGCTGATCGAGCTAAAAGGCAGTGAAACCACGGGTGACTCTATAAGCCGGGCTTTAGGAACTGAACAGTCCAATATAACGATGAGGGGCTGCTTAAAGGCTTATAATAACAAAGCACGGGCCCACCTGGAATGCCGGGGCATGCTGCTTTCCAAGGAAGCTACCATGGATGCCATTCCTGAATTATTAGTTGTCGGAGCCCCTGAAGCTGATTTGACTCACGAAGCGGCCGTTGGACCGGTGGATGAAGAGGTAGTCGAGTATCTAATGGCCAGGGGATTTAAGCAGGACGAAGCAGTCAGTGCAATCCTGCAGGGATTTATGCATACAGGAATCAAAGGATTACCGGAAATATTGGAGGAAATTCTTTCTAAAACATTTAGTAATATGTCGGAAAAAATAATTTGAATGTATTTGCCCACGTGTCTCACCTCCCCCCTTTGCATTTTTTTAAATCAAAAAATCCAACCATTTCTTCGATTTGTCCTGCATCTTAAAAACTACTTTGGTATAACCATTTATGGCCTACATTTTTACCTTCATAGGTGGTTGGTGTTCAACATCGATATTTTCCAACCACACCTTATTGGGATATAATCGAAGTAAATACTCTATGAACATACCAATCAAGGTAATCGCTGCAAGGGTTAATATGAAGCGGAGAGAAGTAAAAGATATCCCTAAAAACTTAGCTTCAACCAACAACAGTGGAATCTTTAATGCTGCCCATGCGCCCAAAAAAATGATCATATTGGAAATTCGTGCACCTTTCTTCAATAAGGAGGCAGCCATACAGCCAGGGCAACAAAGATGAAACCTATAAGAATTGGGGTTTTAAATTTTTTGACCATTTCCATTATAAAATCACTCCCATAATTCCCGCAATCAGCAGTGCAGCTAAAAATCCCAGCCCGTTACGAAGCAAGGTAAATTTTTTCCCGAGGGCCTTTATTTCCATTGGTGCAGTTACAATGCCAACCATCACCAGAGTTGTAATAAATACGGAAACTGTCATGACTGTAGCACCGGAACGTAAAAGGGAGCCAGCCAGAGGGAAAGCTATCAAAGATGGAATCAGGGTGATTGATCCCAGCACTGCTGCTGTAGCTGTGGCTATCGGCCCCGCTTCTGCTCCGACAAGTCTAGTAATTGTCTCTGGGGTTAAAATTCCAAGTATTAACCCAACTATCCCCAAAATCGTCAAAAGGTTTGGAGCCATCTTAAAAAAGTGCCTTCCCCGCAATGCGAAAAGCCTGCAGTGTTTTTTGCTTGCTTTTCCAAAATGATAGTCCAAGGCATATGACTAAAAAGCCATAAATAGTTATGATGGTAGCCAATCAAATCACCATCCTATTCTCTTGTCTTTATCTGGATACCCAAGAGCCTCGCCCCTGAGGTTGTTTCCATTGACAGTAACGCCGGCTCTGTAATAAATACCTGGTTTTCTTTGAGAACAGAGGATTCGTGGTTTTTTCTTAACAATACTTCTCCTTTTACAACATAAAACATGACGAAAGAATCCATCTGACATTCCGGAATTTTGCCGCCTGCTTCGAGGACAATTACACGTGTTTTAAATAGGTCATTTTGAAAAAACACATTCACATTGCGGTTTTCATAGCCTTCTGCTTCCATACTCATTAAGTCAAAAATTTTCATTTAGATTCTCCCCCTGTTTTTTTAATTTTCCATAGTTAATGGTATCTTTAGGGCATATTATTCGCATCCTTTACTTTGAATAACTCATACCTGCTTATTAATTTTTCAATACGCGCCTTCCTATCTTTTAAGATTTGCACCATCTTCCCCAGTTCTTTCTCCCCATTATCAGTAATATTATAAACTCTCTTTTTGGGCCCCTGACCTCCCTTTTCCCAGGCTGATTCTACAGCTCCTTCCTTTTCCATCTTTCTGAGGGTTTTATAAAGTGTGCCGACATTTAATTGCTCCTCTGTAAAACCGAAATAGGTAAGTTTTTCAATGAGTCCATACCCATGCCCCTTTTCTTCGGATAGTAGTAAAAGCAAACATACTTCCATAAATCTTTCCATTTTATGATGTCTACTACCACAAAACAAAGAATGGTTTTCAGTCATGTTTATACCCCCGTCGCAAACTAATCTATATTCCTTAAACATATAGTATTTATGAATATAGTATAAATTTAATGCTCTTATTTGTCAATTTTTTATCTCGTAATAAAAAAACCACCCACAGGGCCAGTACAAGTCAGCCCTGCGGGTATCTTCGTTTCCTTATATTTTCCAATTTAATTCTAAGCCGTCTTTAAAAGTAAAAGTTATTTTATCGATATCAGGAGCACTTGGCTAGTAATAGCTTTGTCACTGGGAAGAGCGGTGTATGGACTATAGCGTTCATAATGGGGTTGGCTTCACGGGCCACCAAGGAGAGGGCTTGTAGGGTGAAATGGTAGTCAGTAATGTTCAATAGGCCAATTCCAAGGAGTAATATGGGCATAGGGTTCATGGATATATTATTAGTTCTGGTCAGTTTTGCAATGCCTGTACAGTCATATATAGCTCATATTTCAGGAGCTGCTAAATACTCATGATAGTTGTAGTGATAAGCCGCCGCCCTCGCACTCCCTCCCCCAAATCAATCTATTACTCTGGCAATTCTTTATTAGGCGGTTACGACGGTTACAGAAGTTAAGGGACTCAATGAAGAATTGTTTAATAGCCATGTTAGTCTGCCAGAGTTATACAATAGCTAATCAAAAAATGCTCATAAATGTTCAAGGCTGTTGGGCATTTATTTATGCCCATTTTATCGGGGTTTAGATGTAAAATGCCAAAATGTCCATGGTTGGTTAAGTGATAATTTTTATATCGATCATTTATGAGAATTATAGCTCCATCATGGTAAGGAAAATATCGCTTTATTGGACTGAAAATGGGGCCTGGCATTGTCGCCGAGTTGTCGCCGAGTTGTCGCCCAAATTTCTGATAAAGGGCGAATTAGTTAACATAATATGAACACTTCTCCTGCCCAGGTATTTTGTAAGTGCCCATATTTAGGGCTTTTTTGATACTACACGGTACAGGGCGGACAATTTAAAATACTTCTATCCAGAATCGCACTCTAGAGGCCAGGGGTTCAACTCCCCTCGGGTCCACCACGATTTT
>CAZMLU010000087.1:4094-5302 GCA_964567295.1 uncultured Desulfovibrionaceae bacterium | reverse complement strand
ATTGTAATCCCTGCATATTTAGCTGTCAATTTAGACACGGTTTGGGTTCATTGTTGCATCTTTTTTTGCATGCTCATTCCATTTTTTTGTAGTATTTTTTGAAGCTCAATTCCAGAATTAAATACATCAAAGCCCATTTCAAAGAGCCTGGGGAGTAAATGCTTAACTCCCCCGTCATTGTGATATACCTTCAAAGCTTTGGGAAATTCAGAAAATATTTCACGCATATATGGAAGACAGAATTCTTCAAAATGATTTAACGAGACCATAGAAGGTAAGTGATCACCCATTCACAATCTTGAAAGAGGTGTTCCCTGAAATTTCTCAAAGAATTTAATCCAACTTAACAAAGTATCATTTACTTTGCGAAGAAGTTGGTGCACATGCTTGGGGTTTCTTATTAGATCTATTAAAAAGTCACTATATCCTCTGATTAAGGCTGCGGTTTCTAATGGACCTGTAATATTGATTGTTCCTTCAAGTTGACCATAGTCCAAAATAAAACGCTCCTCAACATTTTTTCGCATGTATTCATATTCTTTTATCATTGCAGGAAATAGCCCATCTTCTCGAAAGTCTACCGTGTTAATATTTTTAACCTCTTCTATATGAGTGAGTGCAGGTTTTATATAAGGGGGGGTCGCTTTTAGAACAAATAATTTCTCCGCCGAACCCAGATGCTTCTGCAATTAATCCAAAATCAGGCCAAATACCAGGTATCAACATGGCTTCTTCAAAATCATCTTGCAGTAACATCATTGTTTTGAGCTTGGTCTCTTTCTCTCTGTAATAGTCAAAGGCGTCATATCCCAATATTTTGAAATACCAAGTAGAAACTCCCCAGAAAGCAGTAGGGACATCATCGGGTCTTTTTTTGGAGGCTACATCCATAAAATTTTTAAAAACCGACTTCATACAAAATCCCCCTTTCATGGATTTTGATTTTGCCATCCCTGTGTTTGCTGGTTCTTTTTTTTCTTATATATAAAGAGAAAGACTATTGCTGCTATTAAGATTACGTAGTTGATTCCAACGGCGATAAGATTGTGTCTCCAGGAAATAACAGATATATAGAAATCGCTCAGGGGATAGAGGAATTTGGTAGGATAAAAATCAGCAGTATGAGTAAAAATATCCACAGTTATATGAAGAGGCCAGGCCAAAAAGAGCTTGATCATATTTTTGTGGAAGATAAAAAGGAAGATAAA
>CAZMLU010000087.1:0-3994 GCA_964567295.1 uncultured Desulfovibrionaceae bacterium | reverse complement strand
GGAAGATAAAAAGGAAGATAAAGACTGTACCTGCAGTAAGAAAGCTGTGGGTATATTTGTAAGTTTCGATTGCTTCTGCTGGAAAGTTAGGAGGCATGGTCAGTTGAGTGTTACCTGCTATTACCATGCCGATAAATACAAAAAAGAATAGTGTATCTGGGAGTATGCCGAATAAAGCTGCCCAAAAATAATACCTATACTCCCCTTTTTTATTGTGTCCAAAAAGGAGAGTTCCCCATAGACCGTGGGAAACCACATCCATTTGCTCGCCCTCCTAATATTTCTGAGAGATATTTCAACTTTTCTGCTTTAAATCGTAGAACATGAGGTAAGAGTTGAAGGAACGAAAGTCAATCCTTTACCTGGAACATCCTGGCGAGACTTTTTTACCGCCGCCACATAAATATAAAGCTTTAGGGTCACCCGCAAAACATTCAGCCAGGAGCTCAGAAAGTTACTTTGAGTTCAAAAATGGATTCAGGTTTTGAACTTTTTCTGCCTGAATAGCATTATACCCATTTCTCTCCATTTTCCTAGCTGGTTTCACCCTCTTAAGTTATTTGTGCAGCTCTTCTTTGAAATGGTTTGCCACTTCAGTTAGCAGCTGGAACGATTTTTCCACCGTTTTTGTTCCATCGGGATTTATTAAACAGCATCGAGCCGGTGCAAGCCAAGCCTAGGAAAGGATCTGTTTTCTTGGAACTCCTTCTTTTTCCAGGTAACCCCAGATACTATCCAGCTGCTCTATCATTTTGTCGAAGTCATGTGCCTCAAATTCTTTGGTCAGTGTAGGGGTTATCCCCCAGGAAATGATCCCGCCTTTGTCAAGAAAAGATTTTAAATCTTCTACGTAGCGAGAAAAAATATGACCCCAGGCCAGCACATCAACTGAAAGTATGTTCAGGTCCAGCTGTAAAAGGAAAGACCAGTCGGGGTTGCCGCAGAGGTGGGCCCCTTTGGGGCCCGGATATCTTTCCAGAAAGGCCTGGTAGTCCCGGAAAGCCCTATCTTCTGTGTACCCGGTAAATGCCATGAAAACCATCTCTAGCCCGGGTTCATATACCCACACAAATGCCCTTTCATTTTCTTCTTTTAATTGTTCGTACTGAACCTCAACTTTTTTTAGTATGAACTCAAACATTATCTCTCTTACCTCTTCGTAGTAGATGATAGATCTTTTATTTTCATCCAAAATCTTTAACCCGTAACTGACGAGCCCTGTAGACTGTCCCCTGATCAGAGGGTAGCCGGACAGGTCCTCGGATAGAAAGCGGTGAAATACGGCTGAGTACTGAGGAGAAAGGGCAAAATAATCCCTGTCGTCCCAGTGAGCCACAAATTCCTCCAGGTCTTCGTAGAATTTTTCCCAGGAAAGCCAGAGCTCCCTATTATGAGGTTCTATGACAATACCTGGAAAAGTTTCAGATACCTGGGTGTACATATCTTCATAGAAGCTTAGCCTGGGCAGTTGGGGCCAGAAAGGTATGTCGAGCGAGAAGTAAAGCTCGAGCGCTTTTTCTACGTCGGTATGGGGAAGTATACCCATGGCGGTTGTCTAACAGTTTCCTTTTAGGTCCAAGTAAAAACCTCCTCCTAGGTTTTATTTCTTTCATTATAACAAAACTTCAAATATTTCAATGTGATAGGGGTCACACTATCCGGCGCGCTTGTTGACCCGATATATGTATTGAGGGGGATGCTGTCTTCCACAAACAACCCCCTTTGGTTGATGTAAATGCCCTGTTTTCCGTTAAGGTTTTGGAGTTTTGACTACCAGCACTCGGATTAAATTAGCTTTCCTGGTCTGCCAGGTAGCTTACCAGGTCGGCCCTGGTGATTATTCCACAGAGTTTTCCTTCCTCGTCTACGACCGGCAAGCGATTAACTTTTTTCTTTTTCATCAGGTTAGCGATCTCCGGGCCAGGTGTATCTTCTTTGACCGTAAAGACTTTTTTGTTCATTATTTCATCTACTTTGCGATTTGACAGGAGTTCAAAGCCCCTTTTAAAGGAAGCGATTTCTGAGACATCGGTTTGGGGCGAAACCCAGCCCGAACTTCCTACAAGGGAAATAACGTGTACCCCGCTGGCATGTTCCACGATGTCCTTTTCACTTATAATTCCTGCCAGGGACTGCCCCTCATCCACAACCGACAGCCCGCTGATGTTGTTTTCCGCCATCACTTTTACTGCTTCCTCAAGGGTGGTGCCGGCTGCAATGCTGACAACCGGAGCTGTCATTTATCACGAGCTTTTACAGTCATAAGTGAAGCCCTCCTTTTAATTATTTAAAACATATTTCTCTTTGAGTTTTTTCCTCTTGTTGAAGGAAAACTCAATAGCTTCCTTGTTGCAGGCCTCCTGGCAAAGGAAGCAAGTCAAGCAGTTGTTGGAGATAACGCTGTGGCTGTTAATAGCACTTTCTTCTATAATGCTTTCGGATGGGCAGGCATCTGCACATTTCCCGCATTTGACACAGCTGTTTTTGTCGATCCAAAGCCCCCAAAAAGGCTTTTTGGCAAAGATACTGAAAAGAGTGCCGAAAGGGCAAAGGAGCCGGTGCCAGAAGGCTGAATGGTAGAAAAATGTGATTGCCGCTGCCGGAATGATGAGCAGAGGAATTAAAGGTATTTTGAAAAGTCCAAGGCCTGTCAGTATTAATAGCACTATCGTAACAGCAAAGACAGCGTACCGCAAAATGCTGTTTCTGGCCCGCTCAGGAACCTGAGAAGCTTCTCTGCCCAGACGCGTTCTAAGCCAACTTACAAAACGCATAACTGTATGGATGGGACATAACCACCCGCAGTAGATTCTTCCCAGGACCGTGGCCAGCACTGCCGAGACAAGTATCAACATCATCCATATTTCAATCATGTCCAGCAGCAATAAAACTGTAAAAATAACGAGGGCAGCTAATTGAATCCCCAGTCTCAAATTTTTTTTCATCTATGAACACCTCCTTCGTTGTTAAAGAAATGAAAGACTTCACATATTTTAGACGGGTTACTGCTCGATGGCAGAGTAGGCTCCTCTGTATGCCATGACGTATTCCATGATCAGGCCGATAGATATTACCGAGATAACAGTGAGCATTTGGAGCAAAAGGGTAAATTCTATGCCCAGGAATTTTATTTCGACCATAACCTGCGGAAGCTTGGTGGCAGCCCAGGCTCCCAGGAAAATAGTCACGTTCATGATCCTTGCGCCTTTTTTAAGAAGGGCTGAAGCTATGGGAAAGGCCACGTACAGGGGACCTGTAGGCAGGGTGCCGAAAAAGAAGGCCAGAAATATTCCTTTTATCCCTGAGCCTATGCCCAGGTGTCTTTCGATAAACTCTTTGTGCACCCAAACCTCAAACAGACCCATCAATATCAAAACAGGTGGAAGGATAAGAGCCATTTCTAAAAGGTAATCTAGAGAAGTAGCATAAGTCCTGTCTGCCTGGGCAGGGAAGAAATAGTTAATGTTGATAAAAACGATTCCTATCAGAGACAGCAGCAGTATCTCTGTCCTGGAATAAGGCAGCTTATTTTTATTCTTTGTGGGCTTCTTCTTTTCTTCAGATGACATTTATATAAACCCTCCTCTTTTTCTTTATTTGGGTCAGCTGCTTGTATTTAAGACAGAATCAGGCCCATCATTAAAGCGATCAGTATTGCAAAAAGGAAGCTCAGGGTGTTGCGCAAAAGGGTATATTTTTTTCCCAGCTCTTTTATCTCCAGCGGTACAGTGACGGTGCCTACCATGGTTAGAGTGGTGATAAAGGCGGCTACCGTCATCACTGCTGCTCCTGAACGCAGTAAAGAACCGGCTAAAGGAACTGCAATTATATTGGGGATAAAAGCAAGCGCTCCCACAATCGCTGTTACAAAGGTGCCTGTAAAACCGGCATCTGCACCGAGATAAAGTTTAATGGTATCGGGGGGGACAAAACCAAGAAGCAGCCCTACCAACCCAACGATGACCAGTAGCGCCGGAAGCATTCTTGCAAATAC
>CAZMLU010000086.1:0-5424 GCA_964567295.1 uncultured Desulfovibrionaceae bacterium | reverse complement strand
CCGCAGGCGCAAAAAGGTTGGGATACGCATCAGAGACCCCTCCCGTAGTTACCCCCGTTGATGGGAAGGGCATTAGCCAGGGCGTTCACACCAATTACTCCCAGGTAAGTTAAAACAACCAAAGCTTTAATAACCGCCCCATTTTTACGCTCACCCGTAGTTTTCCACTCCCCCTCGCGGGTTTACTTTCATTCCCATTTCATTCATTATAATATGCCTCGCAACACAGAGCAAGCGAGATTACCGCCAACTAACCGAGCTCTTTGATAACTTCCTCTTTAATCCTGGACTTAAAGGGCATCGCCATCAAAGGTAAATTAAGGGAAACATCAACCTCCTTGTCAAATATGGTAAATACTCCTGAAACAGATATCCCCTTATGCTGCCCGGAAAAGTGTCCTTCATTTTCTTTTTTCCATTCCAGGCTTGCGCTATACTTCTCGGAAAAATGTTTTACCCTTTCCTTAACCTGTTCTCTGCTCAGGTTATGAGGCGCTTGGAATTGGTAACGGGGCATAATTTGTTTTCCTCCTTTTTTGGATCTTTTTTATACCGCCCTTGAAAATAAAGATAGAATATTATAAAATTAAGTCAAATAGATGAAGCTAAAAGCTTGAACAACCCTGTCGTGTACGCCAAAACTTATTGACCTTGGGGGACATATTGGCGAAAGGGAATCCGGCTTTGGGTGTGGCGCACCTGCCCTCTCAAGAGGGACTTGCAAAGCACGCAAGAGGATTCCCACTTGGTGGACTTGCTTCAAGGGCAATAAGCGGGCGGCACGACGGGGTTTTATTTCTAGAAATAACTCAGAGCTCAGGGCGCCTCGATCACTGTGACCCGGGCTTCTATCTCATTGGTAACCTCCTCCATGAAAATCTCCTCGTTGTCTTCAGTTATTTGGCTGCCCTGTACCGTGAGTTCAAAATCCCCCTCTTCTTTGGGTGTGATCCTGAACCAGGCCAGTCGTGTCATCCCTTCTTCAAAATCAGCACCTTCGGGAGGACCAAATTCCACATTAAGAAAGCCGTTTACATCCGCAATCTCAGCCTTTACCTTTTCCTCGGGAAGGGCTTCGAAGGGGAACCATTCCACTTCCCAGGGATCTTTCCACTCCAGCTGAGCACCTTTGGGTATCCCTGCTCCGATATACCTGACCCCCTTGACTTCCTGGTCTGAGAAAGCGCTGAATGGCAATACATAGCTTTCGTTTTTGTGCCAGGTTAATTCCAGGACCTGGTCTTCCAAATATTCCAGTTCTTCTCCTTCAGGTTGCATGACAGCTCCTTCAAACAACTCTTTACCTTCGGGTATACCCCAGGAAAGTTGTACTGGTTTTTCTTCAACTTTCTCACACGCGATTGCCGAAAATAGCACTGTTAATAAAAACAGGGAAACCATAATTGGCAGAAATCTATTTCTTCCATTATTGTGATTCCGGGCCATTATCATACTATACCCCCTTTCTTTCTCCATCAATAACGGAGCATAATTTGTTTTCCTCCTTTTTTACTTTGTTTGCTTTGTTTAATTTGCTCAATCATCCTTTCTGTTTTCTTCTTCAGGATCATCCGCTTCCGGCACTGGCACAGATCTTTCTACCTGTTTCGTCTTATCATCCGGGCCTGTGAACTCTATACGGTAGATATATTCCCGCCCGGGCTCCACATCCTCATCAAGGTATGCCCTCTCATCGGGCGGTAGCTCGAGCCGCATATCAAAATCTTCCGCACCTGCTTCTTTTCTTGATAACTCAAAATTATCAACATGTTCTTCTGCATCGAAATCCTCTACTTCCACCCACCTGACATCCACAGAAGGAGGGTCCCCGCTTGCTCTAATTAATAGTTCCAGCAGCTGGGAAGGCGGTATTTCGGTATGCACATCGCACTCTTCTTCAGGGGGCATCTCGCCTGCATCTTCCGGCTTCCTACCCGCACCGGCTCTCCAGCGTTCATCGGTCGTCTCGTAATCAGGTCTATCCAGGAATGATTCTTCTTCAATTTCTTCCTCCGGGCAGTAAGGACCAACCAGCAAACCGCTATCTCCGCATGCTTCCACTTCTACATGCAGATCACATGTTTCCGTGGGAACGGCATCTTGGGGAAATATTTCTATTGTTATGGCATCCTCCGGACAATCATCCCCCGGGTTTAAGCCCGACTTACTGCAGATTTCAATCGGACCGCTGATCCCTTCCGGCCTTTCAAATTCAGAAGCAGGAGTTCTCTCCTCCACCGCGGGAAGAAGTGCATTCATGAATGGAATGGTGGTTGAGCTCCCTCCCTCGATGCGACCCAGACGCTGCACATCATGGCCCATCCAGAAAGAAATGGTGAAGTCGGGCGAATAGGTTACCAACCAGGCGTCCCGATTATCGCTGGTAGTGCCGGTTTTAGCCGCCACGGTCTGACCCGCTTCCAGGTTTTCTGCCGTACCGTATCTTGTCACATCTACCAGGATATCATTGATAAGATAGGATGTCTCTGGGGATAACACTTCCTCAAGTTCCCGCTGGTTCTCATAAATAATCTGACCCTGCCGGTCTTCAATCCTTTCTATGGCATAGTGTTCCACTTTCACACCCTCATTAGCCAGCACCGAAAAGGCCTGGACCATCTCCATAGCTGAAGTTCCGTGGGTCATTCCCCCCAGGACAGATGCCAGCGTGGCGTCTTCTGGATGGAGGTTGGAGAGACCCATCCTTTCCCCATAGGTCACTCCCCTTTCCGGATTTATGTCGTCAAATATCTTCACTGCCGGAACATTTACAGAGTCCACCAGAGCTTCACGAACAGTGGTTAACCCTCGAAATCTACGGTCAAAATTTTCCGGTGCCCAGTCTCCCCGGGCTAAAGGAGAATCATCAATCACCGTGGCCGGACCAGCGTCTGCTTCTTCCATGGCAGGCACATATGCAAAGAGCGGCTTTATGGCAGATCCCGGCTGGCGAGGGCTCAGATAACGAAGAGAGCGGTTATCATCGCCATAATCACGTCCCCCGACCAATGCCTTAAGAGCCCCAGTGGTTGGGTCTGCTACCACTGCCGCCGACTGGGGTTGGGGTACGCCGTCTTCGCTCAAATATTTTTCAGGATAATCCTTGTAACCGGAATCTTCTTTTAAACGCTCCAGGTATTCCGATTCTACTCTCCAGTTTTCCGGGTAGAGTTCATCGTTTTCAAGCACTTCTTCCACGGCGCCCTGAATCTCCGGCTGAAGAACAGTATAAACCTGGAGGCCATCGTTATAGATAGCTTCATAGGCTGCTTCTTTGCTCCCGTAGAGGCCTTCCTCGGCCAAGATATCCACCAGCTCCCGGTGAATGACGTAATCAATGTAATAAGGATATGGATAGCGCTCCACATCGGGCTTTTCAACTATCTCTGCCTCTTCTTCCCTTGCCTCTTCCCATGTTTCTTCTCCAATGAAATCGCTATCTCTCATCAAGGAAAGAACCAGCTGCTGCCTTCCGTAAGCATAATCCTGGCTTTCAAATGGGGAATAATGGGTGGGCGAGCGTATGATTCCCGCCAGTAAAGCCGCTTCCGCCACGGAAAGATCAGAGGCGCTTTTTTCGAAATAAGTAAGGGCAGCGGCTTCTACCCCGTAAGCTCCTCCGCCGAAATAGATATGATTCAGGTACTTCTCTAGTATTTCCTCTTTCGCGTAATATCTTTCCATTTGCAAGGCAAGATAAGCCTCCTGGATCTTACGTGACAGGGTCTGTTCCGACGTGAGAAAGGCGTTTCTGGCCAGCTGCTGGGTAATGGTGCTGCCTCCCTGTTCCCTTAAATTCCAATGCTGTAGGTTGACCCAGAGAGCTCTTCCCAGCGCATAAAGGTCAACCCCGGAATGGTCATAAAAGCGCCGGTCTTCCACGGCGATGAAAGCATCCAGCACATGGTCAGGAAGCTCCTGGAGAGAGATCTCTAAGCGGTTTTCTTCCCCGTGCACCGATGTCAGCTCTTCGCCTTCACCGTCGTATATATTGGAGGTTAGCGAGGGCTGAAGTTCATCGGGATTAAATTCCGGAGCCTTTTGAGCCACCGCATAGACCATTGAAAATGCAACTCCAACACCCACTACCAGAGAAGCAAAGCCCAAAATCAGGGCAAAAAAAATCACCTTCCTCATTAAACTTCGTTTCTGTCTACCTTTACTCGATTTTTTAATCGTTCGTTTTTTCTTGCTTTCGGGCATGCTTAATCCTCCTTACCCTTTACCCCTTACGCTTCACTGTTCCCGCTGACAATTGTGGAAATGCAAAAACAAGTGCTGGAATACACACTTGCTTTGTTTTGCTGATCTTCACATTTTTACATTTCTATAATAATCTTTTATACCCTTTTAAAATTCCGAATTTCAGTCACGAATAATCGGTGAAGGAAAGCAGGGAAGACAGGATTAATAGATCCAGACGCGATATATTGTTATGCCCTTATTCGTTCTATACTTCATCTTGGACCGCAGTTTTGATTTCTGGAAAGGGGCTGTAACCTTATCTGTAGCCATTCTTATCATTCTCACTGCGCCTAACTTAACATTGGGGTTCTCCTTCTGCCACTTCAATTCCTATCATTTTCATTAAGGTCACAGCATTGCCTGATTGGGCAATACCGGGCTTAATCTTATAATCAAAATACATCTCACCATCGCGAATCTCATCGGTAAAATGGTAATTGATGATAGAAGCGTTGTATTCTTTTTCAAGCTCGGCCAGCTCATGGTCGTGGGTGGTAACAAGGCCGATGACATTCAGCTTTTGCAGCTGACTGATAATATTCCGCGTGGCAAAAATACGGTCACGGGGATTGGTGCCCCTGAAAATTTCATCCAGCAGGATGAGCAGCGGCGCACCGCTTTGAGCCGCATCCAGGATCATCTTTATGCGTTTGAGCTCGCTATAAAAGGTAGAAACACGTTCTTCTAGGTTGTCGTGAATCTGCATCTTGGAATAGATCTCCATCAAAGAACAGTCTAAATTTTCGGCGCAGACTGGTGCTCCCGCATAAGCCAGCACCAGGTTGATACCGGTGGTGCGTAAAAAAGTACTTTTCCCCGACATATTAGAGCCTGTGATAATGAAAAAGCGGCTCGGCCCCGAGAGGGAAATATGGTTACCTACTCTTTCTAGGGGGGCTATAAGAGGATGGGCCAGGTTCTCGGACTGCAGCGTAGGGGCACCGGCGCGAACCCAGGGGAAAACCCAATGCCGGTTATCGTGGTAAAGCCCTGCCAGGCTGGACAAGGCCTCCACTTCACCCACTGCCTCAAACCAGGAGCGCACCGACTTACCGCAGCTGAACTGCCAATCATCCAGCATTTTCAACGTCCATAGATCCCAGAGGACTGTATATTTTAAGATGAGATAGATCATGCCATTGCTGAAGCGCAGGTTGTTGCGGTCTGCTATGTGCACTA
>CAZMLU010000085.1:0-5481 GCA_964567295.1 uncultured Desulfovibrionaceae bacterium | reverse complement strand
TACAGTAATAATAAAGGAATCCCTCTCCGGCCCAAAATGCCCGGGGAGGGTAATGAGAGGACTATTGTTTTGTAATAAAATAATAATGCAAGAGGAGGTAAAATATGAACTTTGGAACTTATGGTATTATAAACGCCAAGAAGTATCCCGATAAAGAGTTTTTAGTTGAACTTCGCCCATCGCAAAACCAACGGAGGTCTCTAACCTGGAAACAGTTTAACGAGGAGACTAATAAAGTTGCCAGTTACTTGCAAAAGAATTGTGGTATTCAAAAAGGTGACTTTGTTATGCATTTACAGATGAACAGCCTGGAATGGGTTGTAACTTTTCACGCTATTCTTAGGGCTGGGGCAGTTGCAGTCCCGCTAAATTTCCGTTTTGCCAGTGGTGATATTAAGTATGCTGCAGAGGCCTGTGATCCGAAGGCTTTTATTCTAGCCGACGGGTTCTTGCCTAAGGTCCAACCAATCCAAGAAGAAATGAAAACTATTGGTTCTTATATTTGTATCGGTGATAATGTGCCTGGAGACATGGTATCTTATAAAGAAATCATGAAAAGTACTGATGCGGAAGACGTTTTAGTAGAGGTCGAAGCAGAAGCTCCCGCAGAGTTGATGTTTACTTCGGGAACAACTGGACCACCCAAGCCTGTTTGTCAGTCTCATGATACCCTTTACCAGATTGGTATTGGCAACGCTTTAACCTATAGCGAGGGACATGAAACGGTTTACTTGGCCCCGCATCCTTTTTACCACAGCGGAAGTTTTTTCCTCTCTTTTCCATGTTACTTGGCAGGCGGAAAAATTATTGTCCTGCTGGAATTGAATGAACCACATTATTTGCTGGACACCATTCATAGTGAAAAGGTAAATAACGGTTGGGTTACTGTTCCTACCATGTCTGATTCGGTTAATGCAGTTGAAAAAGGGTTGGTTGATATCAGTAAGTACGATTTTTCCCATGTAACCGGAAGCATTCTTATTGGAGCCCAGCCTGTGCCTTCTTCCCTTTACGAGGACATGAAAAAAATCTTCCCCTTTAAAACGGGTAATATTTATGGAATTACCGAAGGCGGCGGTGGTGGCACTCTAAACCTTTACGACGAAGATGTTTTGGATAGGCCTGGTTCTATCGGAAAAGCAACATTTAACACTTTGGCGAGGGTGGTAGATGAGGTCTCAAGTTCAAAAGGGACACTAAAAGATGTGCCCGTTGGAGAAGTAGGTGAACTGGCCTTGAAAGGGAACAGGAACATGAAGGAGTACTTTAAAAACCCTGAAATGACTGCGAAGGCTATTGTTGATGGGTGGCTTCTAACCGGCGACCTGGTACGAATGGACGAGGATGGGTATATCTATATTGCTGACCGCAAGAAGGATTTGATTATTCGAGGTGGCGAGAATATTTTCCCCGCGGAGATTGAGGATGTATTGAGAAAAAATCCAAAGATTGCTGATGTAGCTGTTATTGGTTATCCACATGAAAGATTGGTAGAAATAGCGATGGCTATCGTACAGCTCTACCCCGGTGAGACCATGACGGAGGAAGAGGTCGTGGACTGGGTGAAAGAGCAGGGACTTGCCAAATTCAAGTGGCCTGAAAAAATAGTCTTTGCCGAGGTCCTTCGAAACGTGACTGGCAAGATTGATAAACCTAAAATACGCGAAACATATATTGATCGATAAAGATTGGTAATACAAATTTCTTTAAGTTAGGCAAAGAGCTTTTTATTAACATGAAAACTGCCCCGGGTTTATGCATTATAAAGCATAAAACCCGGGGCAGTTTGATAATTATATATGAATTAGTTTCGTCCTCGTTATTAGTTAGCCTCGCTCCAACTTCCGTGCTTGTCTCTAAGGACACGGTGCAGAATTTTTCCTGTTGCTGTCCTGGGCATCTCTTCATCGTTTATGAAATCTATAGATTTAGGACGCTTAAAACCGGCTATCTTGTCCTTTGTGAATGCCATGATCTCTTGAGCCAACTCATCGCTGGATTCATAACCCTGGTTAAGAACAATAATCGCCTTAATAGCTTCTCCCCATTTTTCATGGGGGATGCCAATTACAGCCACTTCTTTTACAGCGGGATGAGTGGCCACAACATCTTCCACTTCAGAAGGATAGACGTTTTCTCCTCCGGTAATAATCATATTTTTTTTGCGATCTACCAGAAAATAATAACCGTCTTCATCTCTTTTTCCCATGTCACCCGCAGTAGACCATTCTCCATGGAAAACCTCCCTAGTTTTTTCTGGATCTTTCCAAAATTCCTGAAAGGTTCCTGGAGACCTTGTATATAGCTCTCCTACTTCACCGTCGGGGACCTCGTTGCCTTCTTCGTCCAGCAGTTTAATTCTATCGATCCCGAATACTTCTTTTCCGATCGATCCCAATTTACGGAACTGGTCTTCCGGCCTAAGATATGTTATCAAAGCTGCCTCGGTAGAACCATAAGCTTCCCAGAGTTCTGCTGATTTAAAGTAATCCATAATGGCTATTTTGAGGTCTTTTCTAGCCGGAGCAGAAGAAATAAGTAATTGTCTCATACTGCTTACATCATATTTATTTTTCACCTCATCGGGTAGTCCCAGGATTACAGCATAATGTGTTGGAACTAAAGAAGTGAAAGTGGGTCTGTATTTTTCTATTGTCTTAAGCAAATCTTCTGCATCAAAGTTAACCATATTGTAAATCATGACGGGGGCAGAAACGTAAGTATAGGCGAAAGAATAGTAGATGGAATTGACATGACAAGTAGGCATAACCAGCATAGGCTTATCAGTGGGAAGGACGTTCATGTTGATATTACTTAACAAATACTGCGCTATATAACTTTCGTGGTTTCTCACTACCCCTTTGGGCTTTCCTGTTGTACCCGATGTGTACATGATGGTCCAGGGATCTTGAGCATCTACCATTACCTCTGGTTCATCGGGAGAACTTTCTTTTAAAACGTCTTCATAATGGCGGTAACCCTCAGGAGCCTTTCCATCGCCCAGATAAATGAAGTTATCTGCAGGTACCGTAGCAAGATTTTCACGAACGCTATTTACAACTTCTATAAAGGGTTCTTCCACAATAAATGCTTTACATTCAGCATGATTGATAATATACTCGAAATCTGCAGGTGCCAGACGAAACATAATTGGAACAGCAACTTGTCCTCCCTTGGCACACGAAGCATAGCAATCCATCCATTCAACGCGATTGAAGGAAAGAATAGCCACCCTTTCCCCGTAACCTACTCCCATGTCTTTAAGAGCATTGGCGAGGCGGCATGACCTCTCATTCCATTCCTTAAAAGTGAAGTTTTTGTACTTATCCTGACAACCAAGTTTTTCAGGGTAGTTATAAGCATTCATCTTTAAAACAGTTCCGACATGCATCCATTTACTTATTGTCACCATTAAACCCTCCTGTAATAAATATGTAAATTTATTAAGATAGCTCCATCATTATTAATGTTACATTTTGATGATAGAGGCGTCCGTGCTACAGTTCCTATAAATATACCTCTTTTAAAGGTTAGCATACCAGTTTAAAACACTTTTTGGCATATCAAGTTTAATTAAATATAAAAGCTTAATCTATATATAAGCCCCATTTTACCATAATATCTAAATGAGTCTTTGGGCAAGTTAACACCCCCAATAGAAAAATAGTGATAATTATTTAAGCATATGCACTAAAGAAAGAATGCTCTGCTAATGCTGATAAAACAGAAAAGCAATTAACTTATATTTCGACGTTTACCTATATGATCCTGCTTCTACTTAATAAATTGAAAAAAGAAAAGTAATAGCAAAAAAGAATTTGTTTTTTCTCAAATGTATAGAAATCGTACTATTAAGCAGGAATATCTTCTTTGTTTCACGAATATAAATTTAATATATGATTTCTTGAAACCTTAGCAAGTTATAATGGGGTCGTTTTTTTATATATGGGAGAGGTGCTTGATGAAGGGTTATTTCAAACTCATAATAGATTATGCTGCTTACATGGTTCTGAATTTTTTCCAATGTTATCGGATTAATAAGATATATCCTGTTAGCCACTCTCTTTTTAAATTAGCGTTAGGTGTGAGGCAGGTGTGCGATAAGCTTAAACTGGCAGCATTTCCTTTTTCTATAGATTCTTTTTTGGGAAAGCTCGGGAAAAACTCCCCGAGCTTTTTTGCTAGAGATTAACCTTTTAGTGTTCCTACAAAAGTGTTAATTATATTTTGTTGAGGGGGTTAATATAATCGATTAGGGGAGTTTTGTTGTAAGTGTTTGAATGGCAATTAGCATATGAGATTATTAGTTTTTTAAAACCAGGTCTTTTGAGAAGTTGTATTTGAACGGCCAATTGTAAGCTTTTTTATATGTGGAAAATACATAATATATTGGGGAGGTTTTATCGCAATGGAAATAAGAAAAATTGGAGTAATGGGTGCAGGCTCCATGGGTGGAGGCATAGCACAGGTTGCTGCACAAGCCGGGTTCCAGGTAGTGCTAAATGATATTGAAGTGTCGTTTGTAGACAGGAGTTTCAGCCGGATGGAAGCTTTTTTTGATAAGAGTATTGAAAAGGGAAAGCTTACTGAAGAACAAAAAGAAGAAATTCTGGGTCGTATCCAAAAAAGTACAGATGTATCTGATTTTACTGACACTGATCTGGTTGTAGAGGTTATTATTGAGGAACTTGAGCTTAAGAAAAAGGCTTTCAGCCAGCTGGAAGCAATTTGTAGGCCAGAAACTTACTTCGTGACCAACACCTCTTCCATGCCGATCACTTTATTGGCCAATGCCACCGAGAGACCAGAAAAGGTAGCAGGCATGCATTTTTTCAATCCTCCCCCTATCATGAAACTTGTGGAGATAATAAGGGGTTATTATACTAGCGACGAAACCGTGAAAGTTATTTCCACAGTGGCTGAAAAAATGGGTAAAGTTTCTGTCGAGGTGAAAAAAGATTACCCAGGTTTCATTGTCAACCGAGTTATGATGGCGCAATACCTTGAAGCTATTAAACTTGTGGAAGAGGGGGTGGCCTCTCCGGAGGATATTGATACGGCAGTTAAGTTAGGTTTGAATCACCCTATGGGTCCTTTTGAACTACATGATTTTACCGGCACCGATATTGGATATTTTGTTGCCGAATACCTTAACGAAGAGTTTAAAGATATTCGATGGAATCCCCCCCAAACTCTTAAGGCGCTTATAAGGGCCGGCAGATTAGGAAGAAAAAGCGGTGCCGGTTGGTATAATTACAACAAGTAAAAATAAATGGTTAAAACTATATATGGCTTGAATTAAGGAGAGCAATTCAGCGACTCACTTGAGTATTATTTAGGTGCCCTTGTTTAAGAAGGCAATTTAACGATGTTAGTACAATGCCGGAATGTTCAAACTAGTTATTTTGATTGAGTGGCTTTCTAAGTTTTTATTACTTGAAGGGAGGACAAAGATTTGGCGAAGAAGTTAATGACAGGGAA
>CAZMLU010000084.1:0-5554 GCA_964567295.1 uncultured Desulfovibrionaceae bacterium | reverse complement strand
AACTGTCGGCTAATACCGAAATCGATCCCGATAGCTGAATTATCTTCAGGGACAGAACATCCTTTTTCTTTCTCTTCTTTCGCCAGTTCTTTTTTGAATGCATAGGTTACGATCCGTAGGAAATAATCACCATGTTTATGTATCAGCCTGGCATTAGCTATCTCGGCATATTCGGGTATTTGCGCCAGTCCGTGAACCTTGATTAAACCTTTGATGTTCTGGATCTTGATGTATTTACCGTTGATGATTTTGTAGGTATTTCCGAACTGTTTAAGCGGGATAGACTGTGTATAGCTTTTGAATTTAAGTTGACCGACCTTCCCGCCATTAGCTTTCTTTTTGGACAGGTTGATAATAGAATCTTGGGCATCATACAGTATCTCTTGCTTCATCTGTGATGAGAGAATAGTTAATGGCCGCTCTTCGAATTTATCTTTAACCTTAACCATAACGGATTTGATCTTATAATCCAGCCCAAACGGGTCATTGGCAATAGCATAGTTATAGAACCATTTAGCTTCGAGGAACAGTTTGTTTAAGTTATCGAGTTTCTGTTGGCTTAGGTGTGACTTATCGACTTTAACGATAAAGCTTCGGCAAGCCTGTTCTTTGCGCCGTTCTTTAGTTTGTTTGAGTGTATTTTTGATAGTTTCGTTTTTACTCATTTTCCTTTTTGCTCCTCGATATATTTGATAACAGTTTCCAGCGATACAGCTCCGACAGTTGAGACGAACCGTGAGAGTGTCCAGAGTGTTGGCAGTTTCCGTTTAAGTTCCGGGAATTCATCTCTTAGGGTTTTGGAAGTATGGCCTTTGATTAAGCTAACGACCCGATAGATCCCGAACTTAGGGTTAACGTCCAGCAACAGATGCACATGGTCTGGCATGATTTGCATATCCAGCAGCTTGTATTGATATTCCTCCTGTTTGTCGTAGATTATTTCTTTTAGTCGTTCTTCAATCTTTCCGGTTAAAACCGGTCTACGATATTTAGGACAAAATATCACATGATATTGGCAACTATACACCATATGCTTGTCTTTGTTGTATTCTTTGGTTGGTTTGTTAAGTTCCATAAGTATATTTTAGCACAACATATATATGAAAGCAATATATGTTGTGCTAAAACGTCCATTCATCCCGGCGCTAAAGCAACCGGGCTTTCTGGCCGATTTTCCGTAAAGGGGTGGGTAACATCCAACCCTGGCGTCATCGCCATCCCTATCAAGTAAGAAATGTTAAAATTGGGGGTCAGCAGAATCTCTTTTATAGCAGAGATATCGACTGCCCGTCTTATCAAATTCAAGAAGAGGCCCGCACAACTCACATCTCCTGCCAGGCGAAACCCTACCAGGCGGCCCTCTTTCACCCAAAGCTTGCGCAGGTTTCCGTTTCGGCAAACACGTAATTCCTCTCCCTCCATGGAGCCGGCCGCCATAACGGGCAGACCCAAATGCTTGAGGCTGTTTATATTTTCTGCCCCACTGTAAACCAAACTCCACCCCAGGAGGTTATAACCGGCCGTCCTCCCCTGCTCTACGGCATTGGGATAGTTAGGATAAAGATTGCCCCGCTCCCCGTCAAGCCTCTCTGAGGTCTCGGACACGTCACCCACAGCATAAATATCCGGTGAACCGGCGCATAGATAATCATCAACAAGGACCCCCCAATTGGTCGCAATCCCCGAATCTGACAAAAATTCTATGTTGGGCTTCAGACCCGTGGCAGCAACCAAAAGATCGGCTGTAAGCTCTTTCCCGGAACGCAACTGCACACCTTCAGCGCGCTCCTCGCCGAAAAAGCCTGTTGCATCAGCATCCTGGCCTTCCCTAATATTAACTCCCCGGGATCGAAGTGTCTCCTGGACGATCTGCGACGTCTCCGGATCCAGTATCCCCCGCATAGGCCTGGAACGGACGAGCAGCGTTACTTCAAGCCCCATTTTTTGCAGCATTAAGGCTACTTCTACTCCAATAAAACCTGCCCCTACTATCAGAGCTGTGCGGATTTCCCGTGAACGCACCCGTTCCATCAGGGCCTGGCCGGCCTGCAGAGATTTGAAGTTGTGGATCCCTTCCTTGTCGGAACCGCTGAGGGGCGCATAAAGTCTGCCGCCCGAGGCGATAACAAGCCGTTCGTAGGCTAGCTTTTCACCGTTATCCAACTGCAAAATTTTTTCGGATGGCACCACCTGGAGTACACGCCTGCCAGAACGATAGTCCAGTTCCAAGCGCTCCGGGAAATTTTCACCCTTCCAAAAATGGAGGGGGTTTCCGGTTAAGAAATATTCTAACAAAGCCGGTGGTGAATATGGCGGATAGGGCTCGGCAGTCAACATAACTATCTCGCTCTGGTCATCATACTCTCGCAAAGTTTCTGCCACCGTGACACCGGCGGGGCCGGCGCCTATAATCACATATTTCATGGTTTCCTCCTCTAGACCTTGGGACCTTGCCTCTTAAAATTTATGCCGATGGAGGTTCGGGCATGGCTATATAATCAGGATTAATAGCTTCTAAACTCAATCCCTGACGTTTTTTTTCAAGGTGGCGACGGATAAGAATAGCCGCTTTTTCCGGGTCAGGCTCCACTGCGAATGTTGCGCCGACCACATCTTCCAGCCCTCCTGCCAGGAGATTCACCACGTTAGGGCTTCCGAAGATAGGAGGCTGGACTCCAAGGACAGTGTAAATACCCGAGGCAACTACATAGGCGCCTATGGATACCGCTTTTTCCGAATACCACTCCGGTGCCGCCCCTGCCAGGGGCAGGTTATGAATATCCGTCCCCAGGTAGTTGGCCAGGGCCGCTGCCAGCACCAGGATACGCGTATTATCCACACAGGAACCCAAATGGAGAACAGGGGGAATACCCAGGCTCTTGCAGACTTCTTTCAATCCTGGGCCGGCCAAGTCTGCCGCTTCAGGCATCATGAGCCCTGCTTTACCACTGGAGACTGCGCTGCATCCCGTGACAACCACCAGGATATCGTTTTCTATCAGGCGCCTGGTCAGCGTTACATGCCCGTAATCATGTTTGATTTTGGGATTATTGCAGCCCACGACGGCTGCGGCGCCCCGTATTTTGCCGGCCTTGATAGCTTCCACCAGCGGCTCCGGGCTACCACCGAGAGCGCCCACTATGGCCTCCACGGAGAAACCGGCCATCATATCCGTCGGGCTGTCCGGGATACGGACACGGTCGGGAATACGATTGGCGTAATTCTCCACACCCTGGCGCACGATCCTCTTCCCGATCTCCATGCCGTGCTCCGGATCGAAAGAGATATGGGTCGCCCCGGTAAATTTGGCCTTATCAAATGTAGATATAACACTGGTATGGTAGCACTTGGCAACTTCCACCACTGAAGGCATGATGCACTGGTAGTCGACAACCATGGCATCCAAGGCTCCTGTCATAATCACCAACTCCTGGAGCAAATGGTTACCGGCCATAGGTATTCCGCGCCGCATCTGCAGTTCGTTGCCGGTGCAGCAGAGACCCACCAGGTTGATCCCCTTCGCGCCCTTTTGCTCCGCAAGCTGCTGCAGCTCGGGATCGCTGGCCGCCTGGACAATCACATCGGAAAGCATGGGATTGTGACCATGCAGTGCTATATTAACTTCTTCGGGCTTGAGCACACCAAGGTTGGCGCGCGAGACAAGGGGGCTCGGTGTTCCGAACAAGATGTCGGAGACCTCCGTGGCGATCATGGAACCGCCCCACCCATCGGAAAGGCTGGTACGCAAAGCATGAAGGAGGATATTAACGTAATCATTGTCCACGCCCATATGAGTTCTATGCAAGGTCTCCACATTTTCACGGTCAATTCCTCTGGGAGTAATGCCGAGTTTTTTCCATAATTCCTGGCGAGGGGCGGGCGCCCGACCCACAAAGGTGAGCATCTCTTTACGGGTACCAAATTCTTCCATCATCTCCCAGGCCAGTTCCCTGGCTATTTCCTGGGAAGGCTTGCCCTCGGTGGCTACACCGTATTCGCCGGCTATACGCTTGAGCTTCTCCTCATCTGCAACACGATATGACTCCGTTTCACCGACACCGACCTGGAAAAAGGCCTCCAGGATATCACGACCGTGGTCCGAATGGGCCGCAGCGCCGGCAGCAATAGTGCGGGCCAGGTTGCGCGCCACAATCACATCGGAATTTGCCCCGCAAACACCCTTTTGTGGCCCTTCTCCGAAGGGATCTATACGGCAGGGGCCCATGGCGCAATTACGACAACTAAGCCCCAGCGAACAATACCCACATTGGGGTTCCTGTGCATGTAAACGGTCCCAAACAGTCTCCATATTCTCACCGCTTACATGTCGCAAGATCTTCTGCACATCTTCAGCAATACTCCACTGTTCAAAATTCGCAGTCATTGTTCTCCTCCTCCAATAAATTTCGAGAAACAATTCACTTTTAAAACAACCTCTTAACGCAGCGACCCTTGTGAGCGTCAATTTTCAAAAAAGTGCCGTGCCAGCTTGAGTAGCTATCCTCCCGGGAAAAAAGTTTATGCGGCAATCCGCATAAACTGTAATTTGTTTGAACTGCAGTTTAACGGCCGGCTAGCTTAGAGGCGGTCTCTCCCCAGTCGCGCCAGGCTTTATAGTACTCGGGCAACTGCATCGGTTCGGGAGTCACAGCGGCGGCGGCAGTAGAAACCGCAATGGCAAGACGGGATCCCGCTTCTCGCGCCAGCTCATTGATCTCTCCGAAGAGAAGGGCATTAACCTTGCAAACCTCGACGCATGCCGGCTCGAAACCTTTCTCCTGGCGGCTCACACAGTGGTCACATTTAAGCGCCACAACCTTGCCCTGCAGCGCCTCTGGAGACTCGTAATAGCGGATAACATCAAAGGGACAGACCATGGCGCACATGGCGCAGGTTATGCACTTGTTGCCATCGATCAGGACGATCTCTTGATCTGAAGTGCGGCTGATAGCCGCAGTGGGACAAACTGCCAAACACGGGGCGGGGTTACAATGTCGGCATTTATTAGGGAAGGAGGAATTCATATAGATCCCTGCGCCCACCTGGATCCGCGGCTTGGGCTTGGGCTCCTCAAATACAGCCGAAAAAAGGTTTTTGCTCTGTGAATGCTCTACCGCGCAGGCAACCTCGCACTGCTTACAACCAACACATCGCTCAGTTTGCACAAACACCGTTTTCATACAGCTACCTCCTTCAATCTAAAAATGCCTACCTTCTATATTCCATACTATAATATTTCTATACTTTATTAACATTTATAGCAGAAAATTCAGATTATGTCAAGGAGCCCCAAAAACAACCGAAACCAACACAAATAAGGCGGATAAAGCAAAAACAAGGGGCGAAATAAGAAAACAAGAGATAGCAGAAGGAGGCAAAAGAAGGCAGGAGGATGCTCTCCTGTTTGATTGGGAAAGCAGTGGAACGGGCAGATACAGATCCAGCTCCCGTGCGGGGTAAAATTGAAAGGTGATGCCCGGAAAAGCTTTGAAGGGTAAGGTGACGGGAAGAAGAACGCAAAGACGTCACAGCCTTAGCCGGGCATACTGATAGT
>CAZMLU010000083.1:0-5810 GCA_964567295.1 uncultured Desulfovibrionaceae bacterium | reverse complement strand
CCTATATCTTTTGCCAGCCCTTCATCCTCTCTAACATAGGCATCGAGGACATCCTTAACCATTTTTTGCGCCAGGAAAGCCATGCGGGGAATATCGATGAGCGGCTTAATAAGAGGCTCGCGCCCAATCGTCAAAGTGGCTTTGGCAATTCCTCCCGCATAGTCCCCCATACGTTCAAGGTTGGTAGTTATTTTAAAAGCCGAACTCACCTTTCGCAGGTCCCTGGCGGTAGGCTGCTGGGTAGCGATTAGCTTAATACAGGCATCTTCAATTTTCAGTTCCAGCTCATCTATAAGATCATCTATCTTAAAGACATCTTCTGCCATCTCAAAATCCTGGTTTCTTAAAGATTCCAGGGCTTTGCCTATGCTTTCTTCCACCAGCCCTCCCATTTTAATAATGTCATTCTGGATCATATCCATTGCCTTTTGAAATCTTTCCCGTTCGACCAACCTGTTCATCCCCTTCCCAGGCTTAATTTGACATAAGCGCTTATTATCAGCCAAACCTTCCGGAAATATAGTCTTCCGTCCGTTTATCTTTAGGGTTCGTAAAGATTACCTCTGTCTTATTCTTTTCAATCAGCTCACCGTTTAAAAAAAAGGAAGTATTATCGGAAACGCGCCCTGCTTGCTGCATGTTATGGGTTACGATAATTATGGTATACCTTTTTCTCAGGTTGCGCACCAGATCCTCAATTCTGAGGGTGGCACTGGGGTCCAGGGCCGAAGTAGGTTCGTCCATAAGTATAACATCCGGCTCATTGGCCAGCGTTCTGGCAATACAAAGCCGCTGCTGCTGCCCCCCGGAGAGGCTGAGGCCCGGGTCATGCAGCCGTTCCTTTACTTCATCCCAGAGCGCAGCCTGGACAAGGCTTTTTTCGACCAGTTCATCAAGTTCTGCCCTGCTAATTTTTCTGTGAATCCGGGGGCCGAAAGCCACATTTTCGTAAATGGACTTAGGAAAAGGGTTGGGCTTCTGAAAAACCATGCCGACCCTGGTACGCAAATTTACCAGGTTAATTTTATCATCAAAAATATTCTGCCCGTGGTAAATTACTTTTCCCGAATATTTTACGTTCGGCACCAGATCTACCATGCGATTAAGAACTTTCAGGAAGGTGGATTTGCCACAACCGGATGGTCCAATAATCGCGGTGACTTTTTGAGCTTCAATATCTACAGAAATGTCTTTTAAAGCCTGATTTTTTCCGTACCAGAGGTTCAGCGCCTCCGAGGAAAAGACGACTCCGTTTTCCCGCATAAATATAGCCTCCTTATCTTCTCCGGAGATAACTAACTTGCCTCGCCGGTCGATTTGCTCCTTACCATATCTGCCTCTTGCGAATCCGGTAGCGCCACACGATGGCTGCCAGGTTCAAGGCCATTACCAGGGCGATCAGCACCAGGGCAGTTGCATAAGCAATGGGACGGACCTGGGCCGGGCTCATGTGCTGTGTGGCAAGAATATACAAATGGTAAGGCATGGCCATGAAACGGTCGCCCAAAGAGCTCGGTAACGCCGGCAGGAAAAAAGCGGCACCGGTAAGAATAATGGGAGCTGTCTCCCCGGCAGCCCGAGCCAGGGCAAGGATAGAACCGGTAGCCATGCCCGGAATAGCGTTGGGAAGGACCAGCTGCCTGATAGTCTGCCATTTCGTAGCACCCAGGGCCAGGCCGCCTTCACGGAAAGATTGCGGCACCGCCTTCAGGGCCTCTTCCGAAGCAGTAATTACCCAGGGCAGGCTCATAATGGAAAGAGTCAGCGCCGCGGTAATAAGCGAAGTGCCAAGGCCCAGGGTCGCCGCGAAAAGGCCAAGCCCAAAGAGGCCATAAACAATGGAGGGCACACCAGAAAGATTGCGAATGCTAAGACGTATGATACGCACCAGGGTCCCTTTGCTGGCGTACTCGTTGAGGTAGATAGCAGAAGTTATCCCGAGCGGGACAGAGATAATAATCGTCAACGAAGCTACATAAAAGGTCCCCACTATAGCCGGCCATATCCCACCTGCCGTCATCTGTTCACGGGGCCGGTCCGTGAGAAAAGTCCAATTGATCGTACTGTAACCCTTGGAGATAACATCGAATAAAATCCAGGACAAAACGGCAATTGTCAACAACATAAAAAGACCGCAGAGCACAAAGAAAAACTTTTCCCGAACCCTTTTCAGGTACAGCTTTTTTTCTGCATCAGTCACTGCGGTTCACCTCCTGAAAGCGAGAAAGCATTATATCCGATACCAGGTTAACGGCAAAAGTAATCACAAAAAGGATTAAACCAATCACAAACAAGGCGTGATAATGGGTGCTGCCCCAGGGAACGTCACTGCCTTCAATAGCTATGGTGGCGGTCAGCGTTCGCATTGATTGCATCAGTGTAGGCAAAGGAATGCCCAAAACTTCCTTAAGCGGCATGTCCAAGGCATTTCCGATTGCCATCAGCACGGCCATGGTTTCACCAACAGCTCGGCCAAAACCCAGCATGATAGCCGCGACAATGCCGGAGCTGGCAGCGGGGAGGCTAACATATCTAACCGTTTCCCATCTGGTTGCACCCAGCGAGGCAGAGGCCTCCTTAAACTCTTTGGGTACACTTTTAAGGGCATCCTCACTGATAGAAATAATCGTGGGCAGCGTCATTATGGCAAGAATAATGGCTCCCGAAAGTCCTATCAGCCCGCTGGAAAGATTAAAGACCTCGGCCAAAATAGGGCCAAGCACTACAAGGGCGATAAAACCCAAAACCACGGAAGGAAATATTTCCAAAACTTCGATCACCGGCTTTAATATTTCTCTGATTTTAACAGGGGCAACTTCACCCAGGTAAACTGCTGATGCGACAGCCCAGGGTACGGCCATGATCAAGGCGCCGGTAGTAACAAATAAGGAACTCAAAATAAGAGGCAGAGCTCCAAATCCCGGCTCGGGAGAAGAAGGCATCCAGCGTTGACCGATCAAAAACTCGGCAATACCCACTTCCTGCAGGGCAGGCCAGCTGTTTTGCAGCAGAAAAACCAAAATTAGAAGCAATATAATAATGGTGAGCATCCCCGAAAGCATAAAAAATTTCTCTAACAGGAAGTTAGCCAGGTTGCTCCTGCTTGACTGCTGCAGCAGTTCCTCCCGGACTCGCCTGGCATAGGCACCGTCTGCTGCCTGGTTTATACTTTGCGATCTGCCTACATCGTGCTCATCGACTTGGGCCATTTTTCCCCTCCTCAGCTTAAAACCGGGAATAACTAAAAAAGCTTTTAGTTGCCGAAAGTTGCCTCATTAATTTCTCTGTATTCATCATGGATGCCGTAAAAACCACTGTCTATGACAACCTCCTGTCCTTCATCGGAAAGAACCCAGTCGAGGTAATCACGAACTCCTCCGTCGGGGAAGCCGTTGGTATAAAAAAACAAGGGGCGAGCAATGGGATAGGAACCGTCGGAGATATTGGCAGCTTCCCGGGGAGATACGGCTTCTTCGCCGACATGGGCAATATGAAGAGCTTTCACTCCATCGGCAAGGTAGCCGATACCGCTGTATCCAATGCCGCTACGGTCAGCTTTTACACCCTCCACCACCTGGGAGGAGCCGGGCTGGAAACGGGTGTCCGGGGCCCAGTCTTCCCCGTGCATAATGTTTTCGTTAATATACACGTAGGTCCCGGAATTGGACTGACGGGAAAAAACGTCAATCTGGCCGCCCTCATCCCAGCCAAACTCGCTCCAATCCGTTACAGCGCCGGTTAGAATATCTTTAAGTTGCTCAACATCTAATTCCTTTATGGGGTTTTCGTCATTTAGATAAATAGCCAGACCGTCTTGTCCAACAATAAACTCGTAAACTTCTACACCATTCGCTTCAGCTTCCGCAAGTTCGTCATCCGTCATGGTGCGTGAAACCTGCGCTATATCAACGTTGTCGTTGATCAGAGCCGCAATGCCGGTACCGGAGCCGCCGCCTGAAACTGAAATAGCAGCGTCAGGATTTACATTATCCATATAAACTTCAGCCAGGTTCTGGCCCATGTTTACCATGGTATCGGAACCCTGGACAGAAAAGCTTCCTGCGGACATGCTATCCCCCGCATCATCTTCTGTTCCCGGAGAAGACGTCGCTTCCTGCCCGCAGCCTGCCAGTAAAGTAGCGGCTGCCATAAGCACACCCACCATAAACAGGCGCAAAAATTTCCTTTTAATAATACCTGCATTCCCTTTTCCCATGTACATTCAGTATCCCTCCTCAGTTTTTGCAGGATTATCCCTGCTTGCTTAATAATAACCGTGCAAAGTTAAAAACCAGGGAAACCCTGGTTAAGTTTGAGTTAAAGGATTGTTAAAAAAAGGTTAAATTGGACCTATACCCTGCCGAAGCGACAATAGAATTGCTAGAGATTGAAATTGAGATTGAGTTCCCAGAAGCAGAGAACTTTGATAAAATACTTGTAGTAGTAATTTTGTCAAAATGGTGAAAAAAATGAGGGCATCCCATATGGGGGAAAATGATGATTAAAAATTATAATAAGCTTCTAATTTTGCTTATGATCCTGTTAATGGCCGTGAGCTTGTTTTCGGTCACCTCTTATGCTGAACAAACAGGTGGCAGCGGAGAGCCGGCGGGACAGGCTGCAGAAAATGCAGAAGAAGAATCCGGACCTGCCACGGGAACTATTTCGTTGCGGCATATAGACGAAGATGGGGTAGAAATCGGCGAGACTTTTGAGCGTGAGTATAATTTAGGAGAATACACCTTTGAGGCAAAACATATTCCGGGGTACGACCTGGTCAGCCCAGCTATCCAATCCGTTACACTCTCTGAGGATGGGGAACAAAAGGAAATTATTTTCGAATATCGATCGCAAGCGCCGGAGCCCGAACCGGACCCCAAACCCGAGGACGAACCAGGCATTGAGGAAGAACCAGGCACTGACGAAGAACGTGCAGACCAAGAAACAGCGGTAGAAGATATCATCCTCGCAGCCGAACCTTATAAAACAACTTATTCCATCGGCGAGGAGCTGGAGTTGGCGGGACTGGTGGTCTACAAAATATTAAGCGACGGGAAAGAAGAGGAAATCCCCGCCGGAGATTTAACCGTCTCGGGTTTTAACAGCGAAAGAGCGGAAGCAGAACAGGTAGTCACCATTGGATATAAGGGATTCAGTGCAGAGTTCACGGTAAGCATAGAAGAGAAAGAAAATGGTGGATTTTTGGCCTGGACTCTTGAAAATCCGGTGCCAAGTTTAGTTATTATCCTTGCCTTTATCCTGGTAGTGTTCTCGGTCTCCTTACTGGGAAAATCAAAGAAAAAACCCGCAGAAAAAAAGACAATCGCTCCCCAAGAGGAAAAAAGGCATAAAGAAAAAGTCAGGCCAACGCAAAAAACAGGGAAACGACCCCTTTATATCATTTTAATTACCGTTGCGGCCCTGATCATACTCGGTTACGCCGGTTCCATGTACTTACTGGGCCAAATGGAACGAGAGTCGATTGCCCGGGACGATGAATCACTTGGAATCGAAAAAGGCGTAGGAAGGCGCGGGATTACCAATATCGCCATTTTTGGGATTGATTCTGAGGATGGCATGAGCGGTCGAAGCGACGCTATTATGATTTTGACCCTGGATGAAGTACACAAAAAGATTAAAATTACTTCACTGATGCGAGACTCTTACGTAGATATACCCGGCCGCGGAATGGACAAAATCAACCATGCCTATTCCTTCGGGGGCCCGGTGCTTGCCATAGAGACAATCAACCAGAACCTCAAGCTGGACAACAGGCATTACGTATCGGTGAACTTCACCTCCATGCCCGC
>CAZMLU010000082.1:0-5816 GCA_964567295.1 uncultured Desulfovibrionaceae bacterium | reverse complement strand
CTCACTACAACCATGGTAAAATAAAAAACCGCTTCTGTCAATATCTATAGTCGGGGTTAGTTTACATGAAATCAAGCGTTTAATAACTATTTCTTTACAATTTATTATATACCGTGCTTATCCCGTTGCTTTTATCCCGCTCAGGAAGATTTCCAGCACAATTTCTATTACTTCAATTTTATCAAAGCTCTGATATTCACCTGCTTGCAAAATATTTTCCCAGGCAATGAAAGCCACAATCATACCTGCAAAGGAGCGGGCGGCTATTTGTGGGTTAATATCTTTAAACTCACCGGTGTTGCTTTTATTTTCGATAAAGTTTTCCAGGGGAGTAAAGATATTTAAGGCCACTTCTTCTATAAACTTGTTTTTCAGTTCAGGGAAGAACTGTGCTTCATAAAGGGTGATTTTAAGCAGGTTGAAATTGTTTAAAACCATTGCCATGTGCTTTTTTAGAAATTCCCTTAAGGTAGGCCTGGTTTCTTCGTTTACCGCCAGCTGAAGCAGGGAAGAGATATTACCCGTGTCTATCTCATCTACCAGGGCAAACAGCAGATTTTCTTTGTTGGAAAAATTTTTAAAAATAGTTCCTTCAGCTACCCCGGCAGAAGAAGCTATTTCTGAAGTAGTGGTCTTGTGAAAACCTTTTTCTGCAAACAGGGCCTGGGCTGCATTCAGGATTTTTTCCCGGGAACCGGTTTTGGTTTTGCTGGTATTTGGCATTGCAGTATTTCCTCCTTACAGGTAAGTAGATTTTTCGAGTTTAGTGTTAAATTAAACTGGCATACTACCCAAAAAATAAGTGCCTCTTTTGTTAATTCTACCGAACTACCTGCCCATTAACCTACCTTTACTTCCAAGGGAGCTATAGCAGAACCTTTTTAAAAAAAGTTGGCACGTTAGAACATGCCAGCATCACGTATATCTCAAGACAACTTGAATTATAAAAGGAAAATGGCTTTCTCTTCTATCCCCGCTCAAACAAAACTAAAATACAGACAGCCCCAAAGAGGTTTTACCTATGAAAGTTTTAATAAATCCGGAGTACCATATACAAAAGATAACCCATGAATATCCCTAATAAAACGGGCTACAGGGTACTCCAAGCTATAACTTTGAGCACCGTAAATCTTTTGAGTCAAACCGGAAACTTTTTCTGCAACCTCGGGACAGAAAACCCGGGGCTTCCAGTAATTATCCGGGCTTTGGACCCCTTGATTCCAATTCTCGGCAGCTTTGTGAAGAACAAGGCGAGCAGTATCAATAGAAAGAGACATTTCACCAATATAGGATTGTATAACCTGCTGATTAGCAATGGGACCACCAAAAGCGATTCTCTTCTGAGCATAGCTTTTACACATATCCATACAGCCTTGAGCTGCCCCAGTTGCAGTAGCTGCCACACCCAGATCGTTCCATACACCGGCTTTAGTTAACGCGTACATTAAACCTTCTCCAGGTGACCCCAAAATATTTTCCTCAGGAATAAAACATTCGTCTAAAATCAATTCACCTAATCCATGCCCTCTTAGCCCCATGGTTTCTTCTTTTTTTCCAACAGAAAATCCCGGGGTCCCTTTTTCTACAACCCCCAACGTAAAAGAATCAGCACTTATTTCAGGGGAAGTTCGAAACAGGATAAGAAAATAATATGCAAGCTCTGCATTACAGATAAAAATCTTATTGCCGGAGACTTGATATCCTCCCTGTACCGGTTTCCCTTCAGTTTGCTGCGATAACAGATCGATTCCCGCATTCGGCTCAGTAAGAGCAAGAGCACCTAAGGCTTCCCCTTTGGCCAAAAGAGGTAAAGCATCATTTTTTAATCTTTCTTGTTCAGAGGCCTTTATGCCGTATTAAGTATTGACCACTATTTGTACAATAAGGTTTATTATATCCGCTTGGTATATCTATCCTATATATGGGTTTGTCTGATGTGTTTTCTATAATAATATCTAATTCAACGGGGGGTCGACAAGGAGTTGCCTTGTTTATAATTGTTAATTTACTTTCATCGCCTACATCACAACCAACTACTTTGCCTTTTTGAAATCCATTCTCATCATTAATTTCATCTACACCTACAAGAATAGTTCCACCATTACTTGAATTTGCAAAGGCTACAAAATCTTTGCTTTCAATTCCTCCTACAGAAATTTTATAATCTACTTCGTAGTCTTCACTTCTCTTTAATAATGCTTTAGTTTTTTTAGTGATAGTCCTAAACTCTCTTACTTCCGTTTCGCTCATAAATATCACCCACATACATTTATTAATCAGCCTACATCAAGCCGGCAAATATTGCATTCATTCTATAACTTCAACTAATATTAGGGTTTTCCTGCACAAGGTTTTAAAATAATCTTAGGATGTGTTGTTCATAATGGGGAAGTAAGAAGAATATATTATATACGGTTTTATTCCTATGTTTGAAATTAAATAAAGTTTATTATCTAGCTATAGGGAAGTAAACCCTACTTACATAACGCGAAGGAGCGAACACAAAAATCGGATTGGGAAGGAGTGGAGAAAATGAAAAATATAATCAAGTGGACAGACCCCTCAGAAGACAAACTTGAAGAATTTGTTACGGCTCTTAAGGAAAAGGTATTCTCGGAATATCCCGATGCCAAGTTTGTGGAAAGTAAAGAAGGCTGTAGACGAGCTAATAGAGGTTGGACTTGCAACCAAGAGAAAAGTCACAGAAGGCACGCGGCATTTCTACGTTTACTTGGAAAAATATAAACTTATTGAGCAGGTGGGGAAATGGACAAAGGTATTCCTGAAACCGACACGGCTATTAAAATATTAATACCGTTCATGGAAAATCCATATATATGGAAATCACTTATGGTTGCTCTATTAAAACTTAATGATTGCCTTATTAAAACTTAATGGTTGCTCTTCCGAATGTCAATGAATTTCTGAGCCATTGTGCTTACCAATTAGTGAGCCAATAACTTAAAGATATAACTAGAATATTACTAGAATATTATTAAAATAAATAGAATTATATACAGTCAGAAATAAAAAAGAATTTCTGACTGTATCAAAAGAATTCTTTTTAAATGAATGAATGATTAATTTGAAGTATAGGTTTCACCAGTTATAAAAGAATAGGCCTGCCAGTTAATTAATAAGGGATTGCCATACCGCTAAAGCGGTTCAGCCATCCCCAGGAAAGGAGGGAATTATATGCCCAGGAAATGCACCATCTGTGAGCATTCCCTGGTAGAGGAAATTAACCAGCAACTTGTAAAAGGAAAGTCATTCCACAAAATATCACAAAATTTTGTGATAAGCTACCATGCACTTTATCGGCACGGTCAGGAGCATATTCCCAGGAATTAGCCAAAGCCCAGGAAGCAGAAGAAACAGCGCAAGGGGATAACTTACTTGACCAATTAAACGACTTACAAGGGAGGACTTTAAATATACTTCAAGAAGCAGAGCTTTCCAGGGAGCATAACACAGCCTTAAAAGCTATCAGTGAAGCCAGGCGGAATATTGAACTACTGGGGAAACTGGCCGGGGAGCTCCAGCAGGAAGGAACAGTCAATATTAACCAGGTAATCATTCCCACTCTACTGGAAGTTATCAGTAGGGAGGTTGACGACCCGGTTAAGTTAAGGAATATATCTTACAAATTGAAGGAGGTGTCAGGGAATGGCAGCAGGTAAGAACAATGATAGAAAGATATTGTTAGAGTTGGCAGAAGAGCTCCTGGAAAAAGCAAATCAAAGGGAATCAGGAAAAGAAGCCCGTTCATTTGTCGAAAGGAAGGTAAGCGTACAATAACAACCACCTTCAATCCCGCCCTTTCTTATGGGATACTGTAAAAAATAATCCCATGAGGAGGGTTTTTACGTGAACAAAGAACAGCGCGAACAACTTAGAAAAGACTGGGAAGCAAGGGTAGCTGAATTCAAGGCCAGCGGGCAGTCTGCCAAGGAATGGTGTAATACTAATAACATCAAGCCCAGCAAGCTGCATTACTGGCTTCGCAAATTCAAATCTGATGAACAATCTTTTAAATCACCACAATGGCTGCCCGTAGAAGTAGACGATACACACTCTAACGGCCACGCTGTCGTCATTAAAATTGGCAAAGCTGCTGTAGAAATAAAACCAGGCTATGACAGGGAACTTCTTTTTGATGTTTTAAGAACCCTTTCTGCACTATGCTAGGTGAAGCTGCAGTAGACCGGGTGTACCTGGCCACAGGAAGCACGGACCTCAGGAAGTCAATTGATGGATTGGCGGTGCTTGTTAAAGAAGGGTTTGAGCTGGATCCATTTTCCTCCTGTCTTACGGTGGAGACCGAAGAGATCGTCGTAGCCGGCGAAGAACAATAGGGGGGTGAACGCCGTGGAAGAGATGGTGCCCATCATCGCCAACCTGGGCTTTCCCATTGCCGTCAGTATCTACCTGCTGGTGCGCATCGAGGGGAAGATGGACGAGCTGACCGGCAGCTTCAAGGAACTGTGCCGCGTTATCGCCAAAATGCTTTAAGGGCTTGTAAATAGCCGTTCCGGGTCTTAAAAAGTTTAAAGCCGGGACATTAGGGCTGTTTGTTTTAGAACGAAGTGGTTACAGGGGAGGTGAGAAAAAATGAACAACATCCGTATAGCAGAAAACTTCCACCTGCACGAGTTCCAGTGCAAGGACGGCTCCCACCAGGTGGTGCTGCACAACGAACTGCTCCGCCGACTGCAGCAGATGCGCAGTGCCCTGGGCCGGCCCATTATCATCAACAGCGGCTACCGCAACGCGGAGCACAACGCCCGCTTGGGCGGCAGCCGGGGCAGCTTCCACCTGAGGGGCATGGCCGCCGACATCGTAGTGCGCGGCCTGCCTCTCGCGGAGTTAGCCGCCGCGGCCCGGAAGGCAGGTTTTCGCGGCATCGGCACTTACAGCAGCTTCGTGCACGTAGACATCCGAAACCAATGAACAGCGTGGAAAGGGTAGCCCCCCGCGGAGCTACTTTTTTTATGCCCGGTTTTATATCTAACTATCCCCTGCTCCACATTAAACGTCCTTGCTTTCCCTCAGCAACCCGGTCATGCCAGTCACGGCCAGGGCGAACAGTATTGCAAACATGGCCACAAAGCTCCATTCGCCGCTTTGGACATAATAACCGGAACTGTTGATAACATTATATAGCAGCATACCAACCGAGACTAAATAGATCTTTTCACCCCACAGGTGCTTCCGGTAGAGCATTACTCTGCCGACAATCAAGAAACATGCATTTATGAATTCCGCTGCCAGGTGAAAAGCGATACTAAAAGGACTCGTAACTAATTCGGGCACCTGGCTCGTGAAAAGCAACACCGTCCATATGCCTATCATGGAAATACCTACCAAAACAGCAATACTCGCGTAAACTTTCCTGAGCAACTATATATACCTCTGCTTTAGCTATAAGATTGAAAAACGCTTCTCAACGTTGTTACAGCCAAGCTTATACTTATAGTACTGCTACTCATTCTTCTATATTGTGTTTGCTAGAACAAAAAGTACAAACCCCAAAATCTGGGGTTTTTTGTTACGCATCACCTGTAATATCTATTCTTTAGCTTATAATTCATATTACTAGAACCTTTTTTATAATTATTTTTGTAAAACCCGGCGCGGTGCCAATTCAGGGAACTTGTTGAACTGTTGATATCATGCATCTATTTTGCTAGGCCAAAACGATATACATGAGCAGGGCGACGCAGGCTGCCGAGCCCAGGCCCAGGACAACTCTGCCTGCTAGCGTCCTTGTATCTATGGCAAACAAGGACAGGCTTATTGCCAGCAAGACAACTGTA
>CAZMLU010000081.1:0-6002 GCA_964567295.1 uncultured Desulfovibrionaceae bacterium | reverse complement strand
GTGACGGGAAGAAGAACGCAAAGACGTCACAGCCTTAGCCGGGCATACTGATAGTCATATTAATTTATTCCTGCAGCCTCCTCGACTGAGGCCTGATGGTGCGAATTAATCCTGTTGGTATTATGGTTCCTGCTGTTTTTAAAGTGAATGCAAAAGTGGCCTGAAAAATTGTTGTCGCGGATATTTTGCCCTCCATGGGGCATACCGTTCATGGCGGCGGCTATATCTTGTTCATTAATACTCACTATAATAGGCCTACTTTCCCAGCTCCATGATCCTCCGTAAATTTGATTCAAAACAGCAGTATCTTCAGCGGTGGAAGGTTCACTGTCGGCATGGAGGCTCCCGCCATAGCGCTGCACAGTAAAGGACAACCCCGAAGATACGTCTGTAACCGTGGCTGTGTCGCCTACATTATAAATGTTTTTAGCCTCGGACCAGTCTAAATACTTTCCATGATCAGCAGTTTCCGGAGAGGATGGATTTTCTTCCTCTTGGGTAGGCTCCCCCTCATCTTGAGATTCAGGAGAAGAGCCAGGCACCTTCAAAGCCTGACCAGGCTGTATAATGTCCGATGAAAGGCCGTTGGCATGCGTAAGCTCATCCACGCTTATATTATAGCTTCTGGCTATCCCCCAAAGGGTGTCCCCAGAGTTCACTTCATATGTAGCAGCAGCACCCGCCGCCGATGGTAAAACGAGCAATATACCAATAACTCCCAGTGCTGTAATCCTTTTAAACCTGTGCAATTGATACGCCCTCCTTCTTTTTGATGTAAATGCTGATAATACAAAAATTGCACTCCGAATGATTTCCCGCAATAAATATACTACAAAGGAGGGCGTATTTCCTTCCTAATTATTAAATTTTTTTAAAGAATTTTGGCTTTCGTTAATGATTTCGGGTATTTTGTTAACTTTCGGTAACTATTTTGCTCAAGGTATAAGGGTTAGGATCGGGGTTGGAGGCGATCTTTTTACCGCTCCTGGGGATTTACGATAACCTGCACCAGTGCCAGGATGGGATATATCTCCAGGCGTCCCAGCACCATGACGATAGAAAGCCAGAGTTTCAGCAATCCCGGTAGCTCAGCATAGGTCTGGGTGGGACCAAAAAGGCCCATGGCAGGACCCACGTTTCCGAGAATAGCTGCCGACCCGGAAACCGCACTTATCATATCGAATCCAAAACCAGCAAGCATAAAAGAGGTAATAAAAAAGATGACGGCATAAAGCAGAAAAAATCCCACCACATTGGTCACGACCTCCGCTTGCACTTTTCTGTTGTCTATTTTCACCGGATAAACTATATTGGGGTGCAAATAGCGCGTAATCTCACCAATAACAAACTTGAGGGCGATCAGCATCCTAACCATCTTTATCCCGCCGGTCGTGGAATACTGGCAGCCCCCAAAAAACATTAGCACAAACAGAAAGGTCTTTACCGGGCTACCCCACAGGTCATAATCAAAAGTAAAATGCCCGGTGCCCGTCTTCAGAGTTAACACCTGGAAAGCACCGTACCTGACAGCATCAAAAACGTTATCATAATAATGCACGGCAAGATAAGAAATGACAATCAAGAAACCCACAAGCAGCACCAACAGGTAAGCGCGGTACTCCTCATCTTTAAAAAGCAGTAAGGGGTTCTTCTTGGCGAAGATCACGTAATAGGACAAAAAATTACCCCCTCCGATAATTATGATCGCAAAGGCTATGATCTCCAACAAAAAATTGTTATAAGCACTGAGTCCCAGGTTACGGGTAGAAAATCCCCCCGTGGAGATGCTGGTAAAGGTGTGATTAAGCGCGTCAAAAAAATCAAGCCCGGCTCCCCATAAGGCCAGCAAGGCTAAACCCGTTAGAACAAAGTAGACCAACCAGATGTACTTGGCAAACTGCCCCATTCGCGGCACAATCTTATGAGTAATCGGCCCGGCGGTCTCTGCCTTCAAAATGCGGGTGCTGCCCACCCCGGGCCTGGGCATGACCGCCACAAAGACCAACAGGATACCCATCCCCCCCAGCCACTGGGTGAAACTTCTCCAAACCAGTACGCTTCGGGAGATGATCTCTACATCTACCAACACAGTGGCCCCCGTCGTTGTAAAGCCAGACACCGCTTCAAAGTAAGCATCAAACCAACTGGTGAAAACGCCGGAAAACAAGTAGGGAAGACAGCCGAATACAGGAATCAGCAGCCACCCTATGGAACCGATCAGAATGCCTTCCTTGCTTGATAAATCAGTATTATAGCTGGTATTTCTGTAAATAATGAGACCGGTCAGGCTCGTAACAACCATGGAAACCAAAAAAGCTACTATCTCTCTTGCCTCGCCGTAGATAAAAGCAAAGACCAAAGGAACTACCATGGCCAGTCCTACAAAAATCAAAATAAAACCAAGAACGGAAAAAATAGAGCTTATTTTTAATCTCATAGCAAAACACGTTGCTCCTTTAGTTTATTATGGAAAATCAGGTTTTTTATGAAAAAAGCTGCAGTTAAACACAGAGCAAAAAGCTTTTTATTTATTATTGCGTTCCGCAAGGACTTTGAATATAATTATTTAATGATAATTAAAAATGTATTTTTTTGCTACCCTATTATATCATGGTTGTGCCAGCAGGCAAGATCACTTATTCCGCACCCGGGAATACGAGCCTAAGGGAATAAGCGGCCTCTTCAGCACTCATCCGCCTATCCAGGAGGGAGTGAAACGGTTGCAAAAGTTGTAGTAGCCAGGCCCCCTGGGCCCTGGCAGAAAAATTATCTCGATGCCGGAAAAGGAGGAGAGTTAAAGTTTAGCATGAGTAAAAAGTCTGTTTTTTATATTACTGCAGGAGATGCACAGGAAGCGGAAAAGCTGGTCCGGGTGCTGATAGAAAAGAAACTGGCAGCTTGCGTTAACGTTATTCCCAAAATTAAATCGTTTTTTTACTGGGAAAACGAAGTGCAGAGTGAAGAAGAAGTTCTTTTATTCGGTAAAACTAAGGAGAGCTTGGTAGAGGAGTTGGTGGAGGAAGTGCAAAATCAACATTCGTACGAAGTTCCTTGCACTATTACCTGGAATATTGAGGGAGGAAATAAATCTTTTTTGGACTGGATCGGAGAAGAGACTAAATAAAAACTGGGACGGTTCATAGCCGCCCCCAAAAATTCGAATATTATGAAACACGTGAAACGTGGGGACGGTTTTTGAAACAAGAGTGCGGCAGGCTGCGTGAAAACCATCTTCATTGAATGTTTTTTTGATAGACAAGTTGCGTTTTCACACAGCCTAACACTAACCTTTAAAACTCCCGTAACAACCAATTCCTCATCATATGGATTTCATCACGCTGGGTGTTCCTGATACTTCTGGCCAGGGATGCAACTTCTTCATGCTCTGCCAATCCCCGGGCAAGAAGTTGTTGAGACATCATTACAGCCTCCATATGATGAGGTATCATATCTTCGAGAAAAACCTGGTCCAGTTCGGCATCCTCTAAGTTTTCAAGATTTCGCATCATAGGCTGGTAATCAATATCATGCTCTTCTTCAGGATACCAGTTTTCAAGCCAGGTGGTCATTAGCTCAATTTCTTCACTTTGGGATCTAATAATATCTTCAGCAAACTTTTTCATTTCTTCATTTTTTGTGTTTTCCTTTAATATTCTTGCAGTGATAACTGCTTCCTCGTGATGGGGAATCATGTGCACTAAGAAATCATATTCGCTATTTACAAAAGCTCCCATCTGACTTGGTCTACCACCTTGGCCCATCATCCCAGGGCCCATTCTTCCCCCTCCTGGGCCTGGTCCGAACTGAAGGTTTTGTTGATCCTCGGGCACAGAAGGGTGGGCCCTCTGCGGAGCGCCGCTACTGAGCACCAGGAAAGCCGTGTAGACAGTCAGTCCCAATAAAACAGCCAGCGCCACGAAAAGAGGTACAAGTGTTGTTTTCTTCATGCTATTCATCCCCATTTTTACACAAGGTCTTTCTTTTTCTCTTGATACTCTTCTTTATCTATCTCACCCCGGGCGTACCTTCTTTTAAGAATCTCCAGAGGTGAGTCCGCCTTGTGGGCAGTGCTATTTGATTCCCCCGGGCTGTAGATTGCCGTTACCACTGCCCAAATAATAAGCCCGAGAACAACTATCCACACAATAGGCATGAGGAACATGTTTCCAAATCCTCCCATCATGCCAGGGCCCATCATACCGTAACCATCCCCCTGCCATCCCCAGAAATATGCGAGGACTACAGACAAAATAATAAGGATAGCCACAATGATACCACCGATTATTAACACTGTTCTTAGATTTTGATTCATTTTTTTACCTCCCTGCATTTAAACACCGACTCCCCTAAATAAGTCTCCACCTTGCCATAACACGTTCTCGCCGGTTATTTCTCAGGCACCCACGACGCAACGAAAAGTAAAATATTTAGAGCTTGTGAATTGTAAAACTTATTTTCAATATTCTTGATTTTATCATAACTTTTCGCCGGCCCCACGTCAACAACGTTCAGCTGTATTGATTAATAAAGCTGCTGTTAACAAACTACTGTTTATTATCCGAATACTAGAATTGTATGCTGCCACTTTTTGCATGATCAGTTATTAAAAAGTTAAACGCGGCAGGGGAGTGAAGTACTCGGTTTAATACAGGGGTAAAACGAGGGGTCGGGTTGTCGTGGGTGTCAGGGGGGACGGGTGTTAGGCAGGAAAAGGCTGTGAGCCACGCTATCAGCTGCACACAAGACCCCTGAGCTTCCTGTCCAGGTACAAGAGTGCTGCATAAGAGCTTTTTAAAAAACTCTGCCGGGAAATATTGCCCTTTCCCCGCTTTCTCCCGGTATCAGACGTGATTCCTTAGCATGAGCTCCGCGGGATGGGGAGAGAGATAAACCTGTTTCTTCAAATATGCAATATCATACTTGCGCACATAATGGTTAATAAGCGTTAAAGGAACCGTCAGGGGCACCAACGCCTCCCTATAATTCCAGATCAATTCCAGCAGCTCTTGTTTTTCGTCCGGGGTGATGCGGTCTTTAAAGTAGCCCATAATATGCTGCATGACATTGGTGTGTTTTTTTATGGAGGAGAAGTTGGAGAGAGCCTCCATGTACAATATTTCATAGTCTGCCAGCAACTGCTCTTTAGGTTGTTTTTTGCCGGAGGCAACCAGCTTCCCCAGGATGGCATAGTGCCGCGGGCTGTGGGCCATGAGAAGAAGTTTTTGCCGGGTGTGAAAGGCAATAAGCTTCTTGTAATCTGGGCGGTCCTCCACAAAATCTCTCCAGCGCCTGCAGCTAAAGACATGCTCTATAAAGTTTTCCCGTATGATAGGGTCGTGCAGGCGTCCTTCCTCTTCCATGGGCAGCATGGGAAATCGCTCTGCCATCGCTGAAGCAAAGAGACCTCTGCCTTTTTTAAAAGAAGATTGACCCGAAGGATGGTAAACCTTCACACGAAAAAGGCCGGAGCTGGGTGAATCCTTTTTAAAGATAAAGCCACACAGGTTCTCCTTCTCTAATTCCTCTACCCTCCTGGCACTAAACTGCTGCATTTGCTCAGTATAATCTTGGCCGGAACGCGATGTCAAAAGGCGGGGGTTTTCGATATCACCTACCAGGCGCAGGGTTTCACGGGGCACCGGCAAACCGCATTCTACCTCGGGACACACAGCCACAAACTGAAAATATTTGCCCAGGGTATCCGTTATGTAGCGGTCATGCTTATGGCCCCCGTCATAACGGACAGGATTACCTAATAAGCAGGAACTAATCCCTATTTTTATTTCCGCTTTCACAAGCTTTACCTCCTCATAAACTTAAAATCCACTTTTTTATTTACTTCCCCTGATTCGCATATGAAGCCACTTTTTCAATATAACCCTTTACGTTAAACTTGGACTTGCTGCCGCCGTAGCTCATGTAGCGGATTTTGCCGTAGATGGGCCGCTCAGCCCAGGCCCGGTCATGGACTCCTCCCACGCTCCAGGCGATACCGGCATATC
>CAZMLU010000080.1:0-6251 GCA_964567295.1 uncultured Desulfovibrionaceae bacterium | reverse complement strand
TACAGTAATAATAAAGGAATCCCTCTCCGGCCCAAAATGCCCGGGGAGGGTAATGTGCAAAAGAGAGGGGGGAAAATTATGCTTGGTTTGGAGGATCCGGGAGTGTTAGCTGCCTACCTCTTAAGTATTGGAGGGACTATTCTTTGTGTGGTCTATGGTCTGCTGAAATGGAATAGCGATGAATAAAGAGCTATATGCATAAAATATAAAAATCAATAGATTTGACGGAGGTTGGTTCGATGGATTTTTTTGCCTTAATTATCGTAGTTTTACTATATCTCTTAATAACAATATACCTTGGATGGCTGGGATTTAAACATACCAAGTCGGCCAGGGATTACTACATTGCCGGGGGAGAGGTAAATCCGTACTTGATGGCAATGGGTTATGGTGCGGCTTTTATAAGCACTTCTGCTATTGTTGGATTTGGTGGTGCAGCAGGGGTCCACGGATTGAGTTTGCTTTGGCTTACGGCTTTTAATATAATCGTTGGCATTTTTATTGCTTTTGTTTTTATTGGGCGACGAACAAGGGCTATGGGGCGGACACTTGGAGCTCAAACCTTTCCAGAGTTGATGGGTATGAGGTATGATTCTGCTTTCATAAGGAAGTTCTCAGCCATAGTAATTACTGTGGCCATGCCCCTTTATGCTGCTGCAGTGATGATTGGGGGCGCGCGATTTATGGAGATGGCTCTGTACATAAATTTTAATGTTGCCCTTCTTATAGTAGCCTTTATAGTCGGTGCATATGTGCTGGCTGGAGGAATGAAAGGCGTATTATATACTGGAGCCTTTCAAGGTACTTTAATGCTGATTGTAATGATTTCACTGCTGATTTTTACTTATGTTACCCTTGGAGGAGTAACCCAGGCTCATGCTTCCTTGGCCGAAATGAGCCATCTTGTTCCAGAGTTCCTGGTCGAGGACGGGCATCGTGGTTGGGCTTCAATGCCGGAACTCTTTTCTCCTAACTGGTGGTTTGTTATGTCTACTCTAGTTATGGGAGTGGGAATAGGGGTGCTAGCACAGCCGCAGCTAGCGGTGCGCTATATGACTGTAAAGAGCGATAGAGAGCTAAACCGGGCCCTTGTAGCGGGAGGTATATTTATACTTGCCATGACCGGTGTAGGCTTTTTGGTAGGTGCTTTGTCCAATGTCTATTTTTATGATACTACCGGGGAGATTTCACTTTTTGCCTCAGTAAGTCCTACTACAGGAGAACCAAATACTGACACCATCATTCCCTTGTTTATAACTTCCACAATGCCTATATGGGTGAGTTATATTTTTATGCTTACTCTGCTCTCAGCTGCTATGTCTACTTTGAGCGGGCAATTTCATGCGATTGCCACTTCGGTGAGCTATGACCTCTACCGGGGCGAGAAAGCAGACGACCAGGCCAGGTTGAGGCTTGGCCGTTACGGTACCATCTTTGGCCTAATTGTCACGATTTTATTGAGCTATGTTCTACCTGGAAGTATTATTGCTATTGCTACAGCAATCTTTTTTGGACTTTGTGCTGCCAGTTTCATGCCAATGTACCTTTTGGGACTTTTTTGGCGACGTGTTACTCCTACCGGAGCAAAGGTTGGGATGGTAAGCGGAACCATATTGTACCTTTTTATAATGTTTTTCATTTATACCCAGATGACCACCATATTTCGTCTAAGCGAATTAATCTTTGGAAAAACCAGCCTGCTTGGGTTTCCTTTAAATATTATAGACCCGTTGGTGTATGCCTTACCGTTCAGCCTGGTAGTTACAATTGTAGTGAGCCTGGTGACTAAAAAAACAATTGATGAGGAGCATGTGCAAAATTGTTTTTCCTTCGTAAAAAAGAAAGTAAAAAGATTTAACTAAAGCAGAACAATAGGTGAAATGTATGGTTGCATGAATGAGCATCAAGGTTTGCTTGCCAGGGAAGTCTATTCCTGGAAATAATTTAAGAAGGGGAGGAACGAAATGGCTTTTTTAGAGGAAAAATGGGAAAAAATGTCTCACGAGCAGTTGGAAGATTTGCAGTTGGAAAAGTTTAAAAAGCAAGCGCAAAGAGTCTACCAAAATTCTGTTTTCAAACAACGTTTTGATGAAGCAGGGATCAATCCTGGAGAAATAAAAGACTGGGGCGATGTAAGAAAGGCGCCTTTCACCTACAAAAATGACTTGCGAGAAAATTATCCCCTGGGATTGCTTTCTGGCAACTGGGACGAAGTTGTGCGTATTCACCTTACTTCAGGGACCACCGGTATACCAACTCCCATGGTGTATACTAAAAATGATCTAGAGGTATGGACTACATGTATGGCAAGAAACTTTACTGCCGGTGGAATGACACGAAATGATGTTGTACAGCAGTCTCATGGTCTAGGTCTTTTTACCGGTGGTTTCGGTTTTCATTATGGTCTCGAACGTGTTGGAGCCAAAGTCCTTCCTACAGGAGCAGGGGGTACAGAAAGGCAACTTCGCCTTATGCAGGAATGGGGCACTACAGTTTTTTGCGCTACACCTACTTACGCTGCCTATATTGCCGAAGTGGCGAGAGAAAGAGGAATCGATCCAGTCAAGGATTTGAAACTGAGGTTGGGGTTTCATGGCGGAGAGCCTTGTTCAGATGAAATGAGAGAAAGAATCAATGAACGTCTTGGCTACAGTGCTCATGGAGGAGGAATGAGGCGTTGTTATGGCCTTACTGAAATGGGTGGACCAATGAGTATGGATTGCGAATATGTACGGGGAATACATGTATGGGCTGACCATTACCTGATGGAGGTTCTGGATCCGGAAACCTTGGAGAAAGTTGAACCCGGCAAACCTGGAGAATTGGTATTAAGTAATCTTAGCTTTGAGGCAATGCCCATACTACGTTATCGTACAGGTGATAGAGTGGTGGTGGACTATAATACCTGTGAGTGTGGGCGCACTCATCCCAGGATAGCCAAATTCCTGGGACGGGTAGATGATATGCTTCTGGTAAGTGGAACCAATGTTTTTCCTAGCCAAGTAGAGTACGTACTGTTAAATCACAAAGAACTAAGCGAAAACTGGCAGCTGGTCGTGGGTGATAAAAAGGGCCTGCATACACTTAAAGCAGAGATTGAACCAGTGCCTGGGGAGGAATCCAAGGTCGATGAAAAATACGTTTCCCAATTGGAAAAAGAGCTGCATAGTTACTTGGAAATAACATGTAAAGTTGATATAAAACCGGTTGGAAGTCTGCCGCGTTTTGAGGGAAAAGCGGTTCGGGTTCGAGATGAGCGGAGATAAAGCGTTTGGCTTAACTTGGCTCCCCTGGTTTAGTTTTTTCCAGGGAGCCAAGTTAAGTAGTAGTTTGCGCAGAATAAGTATCATTGGTGATGTAGAGGAAAAAGGGGTGTAAATAGGTTGGTTACGCTGGGAGTAGACGTGGGAAACAAACAAACAAAAGTTATTATCCTGAAAGATGATGAAATAATAGGTAAGGGTATAGCAGAGAGCGGTTTCGACCAGAAAAAGGCAGTAGAGGATGCTCTTAACGAAGCTTTAAGAGCAGCGGAGCTCCAGAAAGAAGATTTGCAATTTGTGGTTGCTACCAGGTCCGGAAGCACGGAGGTGCCTTTTGCCAACTCTATTGTTACCGATGTTAATGCAGCGGCACGAGGAACATTAAGGATTTTTCCTGCTGTTCGTACTGTAGCAGACGTGGGTGCAGAGGAGGTTCGAGTTATTAAATTAGATAAAAGAGGTAAAGTGGTCGATTTTGCTATTAACGATAAATGTGCTGCTGGAGCTGGTTCCTTTGTGGAAGCTATGAGCGATGCCCTTGAAGTACCTTTGGAGGAAATGGGTGCTTTATCATTGCAGTCAGAAAAAGCAGTTTCTATGAACGCTCAATGCGCAGTTTTTGCTGAGTCAGAGGTAGTCTCCCTGATTCATGCTAAGACACCCAAAATGGACATTGCCAGAGCTGTACACGATGCCATGGCAAGCAGAATTTCTTCTATGGTTCGTCGAGTCGGTTTGCAAAGGGAAATGGCAATAATAGGCGGAGTTGCGCGCAATCTAGGTTTTGTAAGGTGCCTGGAAGATGATTTGGAAATGACTCTGCTACTGCCGGATGAGCCAGAGTATGTTAGTGCATTGGGTGCAGCCATAATTGCTGCGGAGAAAGCCAATTAACCCAATAAAACAAGATAGCGGGGGAGTAGAAGTGCCTGAAAAGAAAAAAGAGGTAGCATACCGGAGATGGAAAGAAATCATCTGGCATAATCCTGATATTGACTGGAGAAAAGCAGATATTATCACAGCTGGAGTGGATATTGGGTCTGTAACTTCTCAGGCGGTTATTCTCTGTGACGGAGAGCTTTTTGCCACCTCTAGTATGCGTACTGGAACAGACAGTCCTTATAGTGCTCTAGAAGCTGTGGAAAAGGCCCTCGAAGGCACCGGCATGTCTTTGGAAGATATACATTACAAAATTGGAACCGGATATGGCCGTGTGAACGTTCCCTTTGCTGATAAGACTATAACTGAGATTGCCTGCCATGCCCGTGGCGCAAATTACATGTATGGACCTACGGTTCGCACAGTATTGGATATGGGAGGTCAAGACTGTAAGGCTATCCAGGTAGACGAAAAGGGCAGAGTGCTCTCCTTCCTAATGAACGACAAGTGTGCAGCTGGTACCGGGCGCGGGATGGAGGTTTTCGCCAAACTAGTGGGACTCTCTTTAGATGAAGTTGGCGAAAAATCTTTGCAGATAGATGAAGAGCCGGACCCTGTGAGCAGTACGTGTGTAGTTTTTGCTAAAAAGGAGGCCACCGGCCTATTACGCTCCGGCTGGCCTGTAGAAAGAGTCTTGGCGGCTTATTGTTTGGCTACAGCACAGCGAGTGGAATCTCTTTTAGCTCGAGTCGGCGTAAAACCTGATTTTGTTATCACAGGAGGAATCGCTAAAAATATAGGAATAGTAACTCGCCTTGAAAAGTTACTGGGCTTAAAATCTTTAGAAACCACATACGACACCCAAATTGCAGGAGCCCTTGGTGCAGCACTTTTTGGGAAAGATATAGTGGGAAAAGACAGAAATAAGAAGCAGTGATTTGTGTTTTTAGGTGGAGGAATAATATGATAGTTAACTATGGGTACATGAATGGTTCAGGCGAATTTTTTATCAGTATTGATACTGATAAATGTGCGGGATGTTCGGATAAATTGTGTGTAGTAAATTGCCCCGAAGGAATACTGGAAATATTTATCGATGACTTTGAGAATGAGATTGTAGGAGTCAAAGAGGAGCACCGCAATAAAATCAAATATTCCTGTGGGCCTTGTAAAACCCCTTCAGGAGAAAGGGAACTGGCCTGTCAAAAATTATGTCCCTTTGATGCAATCCAGCACTCATGGTGAGCTAACGGAATTTCTTAGTCAGGAATTGCTGTCTTGAATAACAAATTTGGGAGGCATATTGCCTAAATATATAATATAAATAGTAACAAAGTAGAGTTAATCAATTCATTAAATAAAGTTGTTCAAGGTTCTTTAATATGTTATGATGTTATTGAATTTAATTAATTATTTTAAGGGGGTGTGAGACGGCAAATTGGTGTTAAATTCGCCGGCATATAGTGAGTATTTTGGAGAGTATGGTAGAAAGTTAGGCAAAGCGATTAGGCTTTTGAGAAACCCTTTTCCTAACTGTATGGGAAGGTATCGTCAGCGTTTTGCCCAAAGGTTATATCCTGTGAAGATTTTGGAAATCTAATAATAATTTCCATAAGTAGAAGTGGATCCTGTTTAATTGAATTATAGAGGACTCTAAATGAATGATATGATATTTTTATTGTATATGCAGGATTTAATATTCCTGTTTTAATTAATGATTGGGGGGATGGTTTATGTCCTATGAATTTGTAAAAACAAGTAATGAAGAGGGCGTTGTAAGAGTTACTTTAAATCGGCCACCTTTGAATGTTCTTACAATTCCTATGATGGAAGAACTTATAGAAGCCTTTATTTGGGCGCGACAGGAAGCTGGCACTGTGGTTGTTGTAGATGCCGAAGGAAAAGCTTTTTCAGCTGGAGTGGATGTTGCAGATCACACACAGGACAAAGTAGGTAAAATGATCGAGGTTTTTGATGGTCTTTTTGAAGCAATGAATAATATCGAAAAACCAATTATTGGATTAGTAAATGGTGCTGCTCTTGGCGGAGGTTACGAAGTGGTCCTTTTCTGTGATATGGTTGTTGCCTCTGAAAAAGCAAAGTTGGGTC
>CAZMLU010000079.1:0-6503 GCA_964567295.1 uncultured Desulfovibrionaceae bacterium | reverse complement strand
GACCCTGGCCTGGGTTTTGCCTACTTTACGGATGAACTGCACAGGTTGATCGAGAAACATTCCGAAAAAAAATATTTTATCCTGGACAACCTTTCCTCGCTGGTTGAGCAGTGGGCAACAGACGAACTTCTAGCCAATTTTTTCCAGGTCACCTGTCCTTTTTTGGGAGAGCTTGACACGGTGGCCTATTTCGCACTGCTGCGCGGGCGCCATTCCAACAGTGCCGTGGCACGGATACGCGACACCACCCAGGTGCTGGTTGATGTATACCGTACCAGGGGGAAAATGTATGTTCACCCTCTTAAAGTATGGGATCGCTACTCGCCCCAGATGTTTTTGCCCCACAGTGTAGAGGGAGAAGAATGGAAGCCTGTTTTTTACAGCGGTGAAGCTGCCGATATCACTGCCAAAGCCCACCGCCATCCCCTGCGGGTAGAAAAACACTCCAGCGCGCCCTGGGACACCGTGTACAGCAAACTTGTCACGTACTGGAGGGAAGGGGGTGACCCCATTAACCTGACCCCGGAGTTCCACGCTCTCAAGCAAGAAACCATCCACATGCTCATCGGCAGCGATCCGGAGCTGAAAAGTCTGGGAGATACCTATTTCACCGTGGAAGACCTCTTTGATATACGCGAACGCATGATTGGAACAGGTAGAATCGGGGGCAAAACGACGGGGATGCTTCTGGCGCGCAAGATCCTGCAGGAAAACAAGGGAAAAACAGACTTCTCCACCCTGTTGGAACATCACGATTCTTTCTATATCGGTTCAGACGTCTTTTTTACTTTCCTGGTGGACAACAATTTATTTCGTCTGCGCCTGCAGTTTACCAATAACGCTGACCTCACCTGGGAAGAATTTGCCCAGATTGAAGAGGATTTTCAAGCTGGCACCTTCCCCGCCGATATTATGGAAGAGTTTCGCAATATGCTTGACTACTTCGGCCAAGCTCCCATTATCGTCCGTTCCAGCAGCCTTTTGGAAGACAGTTTCGGCAATGCTTTCGCCGGCAAATACCGCAGTGAATTTTGCGCCAACCAGGGAAGCCCCGAGGAGAGACTGGAAAAATTTTTGCAGGTAGTCAAGCTGGTCTATGCCAGCACACTCAGCCCAGATGTCCTCGCTTACAGGCTCAAACGCGGGCTGGCTGAAAACGACGAGCAGATGGCCATACTGGTGCAGCGGGTAGCAGGGCTTCCCTACCGCAAATATTTCTTTCCCAGCCTGGCCGGTGTAGCCTTCTCACACAATCTTTATGCCTGGTCGGAAAGAATCGACCCGCAGCAGGGATTGATACGGCTGGTCTTTGGCCTGGGCACCAGGGCGGTAAACCGTGTTGCCGACGACTATCCGCGCATGGTTGCGATAAGCCATCCTCAGCTCCGCCCTGAGTCATCCTCCCAAATCTTTCAATACTCGCAGCAGTTTATGGATCTTCTGGATATAGAAAGCAACCAATTCCTGACCCTGCCTGTGACGGAAGTACTCCGCAACAGTAATTATCCCCAGCTTCATTATTTTGCCTCCCTGCTGCGGGAGGGAACTCCTTTCGACCCTCCCTATGCTTCCATCCCCGCAGACGGGGAAGAAATAGTGCTCACCTTCAACCGTTTACTGGAGAAAACTCCATTTGCAGCTCTTTTTAGGGAGATGCTGGAAAGACTGGAGGAAGCTTACGGGCACCCAGTGGATACGGAGTTTACAGCATCTGTGTTACAGGGAGGCAAAATCAGGATTAATATGCTTCAGTGCCGGCCGCTGTGGCTGCCGTCCCAGCCGGACTCACTGAAAATCCCCCGGGACGTGTCCCCGGAAAAGATCCTTTTTATGGGTCAGCGGGTGGTCAACTTCGCGCTGGTTGAAGGAATCCGCTACATCATTTACGTCCACCCCCGGGGTTACGAGTCCCTGGAGGATGATTCCCTGCGCAGACAGATGGGGCGTTTGATAGGGAGTCTGAACCGCCACCCCCTACTGGCAGAAGAAAAACTGATGCTCATGGGGCCGGGGCGCTGGGGAAGCAGCAATATCCACCTAGGCATTAACACCGGTTATGCCGACCTTGACAATGTCTCTATTCTAGTAGAGCTGGCCTGTGAAAAGGCTGGACAATTTCCCGAAGTTTCCTACGGCACACACTTTTTCCAGGACCTGGTAGAAGCACAAATAACCTACCTCCCCGTCTACCCCGACCTTCCTCGGGACAAATTCAATCATGCTTTCTTCCAGGAGTCACCCTCTATCCTTGAAACCCTGGTGCCGACGGACAAATCTCTCCAGGAAGCCGTACGGGTCATCGATGTCTCTGCCGTTACCGGAGGGACCATGGCTAAACTGGTGGCAGATCCACAATCCGGCCGGGCACTTTGTTGCATTGAGGAGAACCCGGAGCTTTAACCTACCACATCTCTACCACGAATATCACTTTTTTAAGAGAGGTTTACCCGGGACTAAAATAGAAATTTATGTCAGAAAGGGGAACGTAATTTGCAAACCGAGCACCTTCTGCTCTACCAGGACTCACGCAAGCTTGGAGCTCTGTCGGATCAGAGCATAGATTTAGCGGTCACATCGCCGCCCTACCCCATGATCGAAATGTGGGACAGCACCTTTACCGAGCTTAACTGCGATATCGGCAAAGCCCTGGATAGGGAAGAGTACCGGACATCTTTTCAACTGATGCACAAGGAATTAGATAAAGTCTGGGCGGAGCTCTACCGGGTTTTAAAACCGGGAGGGTTCGCCTGTATCAACGTTGGAGAGGCCACCCGTTCCTTTAAGGGTAGGTTTCTGCTTTTTCCCAATCACTCCCGCATCCTGCAGGGTTGCTGGGAAGCAGGCTTTGACATTCTCCCCTCCATTCTCTGGCGAAAACAGACCAATGCACCCAACAAATATATGGGCTCCGGCATGCTCCCCGCGGGAGCCTATGTAACCCTGGAACACGAGTATATTCTTATCGCTCGCAAGGGGAGTAAAAGGATCTTCTCCCAGGACCAGGAAAAAATTGTCCGCCAGGAAAGCGCTATTTTTTGGGAAGAAAGAAACACTTGGTACTCAGACCTCTGGGATTTCAAAGGCACCAGGCAAACCTGCGGCACCCGGGAAGCAAACAATGACCTGCGCCGGCGAAGCGGCGCTTACCCTTTCTTGCTGCCCTACCGCTTAATCAATATGTTCAGCGTTTACGGCGACACAGTTCTGGACCCTTTCCTGGGCACGGGGACAAGCACCCTGGCCGCCCTTGTCGGCGGGAGAAACAGTGTGGGCATTGAGCTCGATCCCCGCTTTACCGTTTACCTGGAGCAGAAGATGGCAAAACCCGGACTGCGGGAGGAACTGAACCGCTATCCATATGCAAGACTCCTCGGTCACCTGCAGTTTGTAGAGAAATTTACGCGAGAAAAAGAACACCCTCCCAAACATATCAACGAGTTTTACGGCTTCCCCGTGGTTACCAGGCAGGAAAAACGTCTGAAGCTTCTCCCGCTTCAAAAAATAAACAAGGAAAAAAAGGGACACTACCTGGCTTCCTACGGGAGCGATAGAGAAGCACTGGAGCTGGCCCAACGCGCGGTCCGGACCAGGGAAGCAGAAACGGTCTCTTTTTCCCAACAAAGATTTAGTGAAATGTGAGCCATCTCCGCATTATTTCTCCTGCAAAAAATTTACCTGCCTTGCAGGAATATATAAGTTTTATAGAGAAATAGATATTACTCTATAATATATTTTTTCCGTTACAAATAAACAAAAGAAATCTATTGCAAATTGAGGTGAACACATGCCCGTTACTCATGTTAATGGAATCAATCTCTATTACGCTTTTCTGGCCGGAGCTATTGAGGTATCCAACAATAGGGGTTTTCTAAACCGTATCAATGTTTTTCCTGTCTTCGACAGCGACACTGGGAACAACCTTTCCACAACCTTTAACTACATGGTAGATACAGTCAAGCCATCCAAAGATGCCGGCAAAACTATTCGGTCCCTGGCCGATGCTTCTCTTAGCGGAGCACGTGGGAACTCGGGTATTATCCTGGCACAGTTTCTCAACGGTCTCTCCAGTGAAATTGGGGAGGAAGAACAGTTTTCAGCCCAGAATTTTGGTCGTTCAGTGATCAGGGCGGTTCCCTATGCGTATAATGCCATCTCTAAACCGGTGGAAGGAACCATGCTGACTCTTTTGAAGGACTGGGCGGAAGAGCTTAACAGGTTAAGCGAGGAAACCAATGATTTTACAAAAATACTGGCAGCATCTCTGGAAAGAGCCCGAATTTCCCTGCTGGAGACACCCCAAAAACTTAAAATATTAAAGGACGCTGCTGTGCTGGATGCCGGAGCCCAGGGCTTGGTGTTATTTCTGGAAGGTGTGGTCGAACTGCTGCAAAAAGGTAACATAAAATCCCTTATACAGCAAAAAATCGCCCCTGTAGAAATTGAGGAGTTCCTGGAAGGAATTAGTGGAGATATTAAGCTGCGCTACTGCTCAGAAGCACTTATCACCGGAAATAAAATTGATCACCAACGCATAAAAAAGTCCGTCGAAGACCTGGGTGACTCTTTAATTGTAGCCGGGACGACTGAAAAGGTTAAAATCCATATGCATACCAACTATCCCGAACAATTCTTTTTTAACCTGCACGCCTATGGGACTATCACCATGCAAAAAGTAGATGACATGCTCAAGCAATACCAGGTTACTCACCAGCGTAAATACGATATCGCCCTGGTAACTGACTCCATTGCAGACCTGCCCCAGGAGATATTTGATGATTACCAGATCCACATGATCCCCATAAATCTGAATATTGAGGGATCAAGCTACCTTGACAAGCTCTCCATTAAACCCGATCAAATTTACTCTATTCTTGACCAGGTAGAAGAATACCCCACTTCATCTCAACCTACGTTCGCAGCAGTAGAGCAAGCCTTATCCTTTTTGTGCAACCACTACAAGTCTGTCATCATGATCTCGGTCTCTCAAGAACTGAGCGGCACCTGGAACGTCTTTAACAACGCTGCAGAAAAACTGCGCAAAACCGGCAACCAGGTATCTGTTATCAATTCCAGATTGAATTCCGGTGCCCAGGGATTGCTGGTCTTAAAAGCAGCAGAGTTGATCGCCGCCGGACATGAACACGATTATATTGTCCAGAAAGTAGAACAAAGCATAGCAAAAACAAAAATTTTTGTCAGCGTTGCCACTTTCAAGTACATGGTCCGCGGAGGACGGGTCAGTCCCATGAAAGGAAGATTAGCTAAACTATTAAACTTAAAACCCATTGTCTCGCTTGATGAAAAAGGAAAAGGGATCGCTTTTAAAAATGCGCTAACCCGCCGCTCCAACACCAAGAAAATCCTAAGTATCGTGGAAAATATAAATAATAAATCTCCTGTAAGCAAATATTGCATCGTGCATGCCAGCGCACCAGAAAAAGCGTTATCTTGCCGGGAACTTTTTACGTCCCTCCTGGACAAAGAACCAGAGTATGTGGTAGAAATATCTCCCATTGTAGCCTTGAGCGCCGGGATTGGTGCAGTTGCCGTATGTCTGATGGGAGAAACTGACGCTGCAGTTGATACTGAGGCTGAAGCAGTATAGCCGGCCGGATGCGCATTGGAATACGCGGGTAAAGTGAACTTTCTGCTCTATATTGGAGAGCTAAGCTTGGTAAAGGAATAATAACAATCAACCAGTTCTTTACCAAAATCGAGTGCAAAGGAGAGAAAAATATGATCGATCTTTTAATGTGGCCCGCGGCAGTTATTTTCATTTATTTTCTGGTTTTTTTCCTGGTGGCCCAGATCATTCGAAACAACTCAATCGTGGATATGGGATGGGGAGCTGGATTTATCGTGGTAGCGCTCTCCACGCTTTTTATCCAGGGTGCTTACACAGAAAGAAGCTTGCTGGTCGCCCTCCTGGTAATAATCTGGGGAGGAAGACTTTCTTACCATATTATACGTCGTAACTGGGGAAAGCCGGAAGACTTTCGTTATGCCAACTGGCGTAAAGAATGGGGACGATGGGTGGTACCCAGGGCTTTTTTCCAGGTCTTTATGCTGCAAGGGGTTATGATGCTGGTTATCGCTTATCCCATAATCCTCATAAATGCCTACCCGGAACCGGGTTTGGGCTTCCCCGATTTGCTCGGGCTTTTGGTTTGGTTGGTCGGTTTCTATTTTGAGTCCGTAGGCGACAAACAGTTGGCCCGGTTTAAGCAAGATCCCGCCAACAAGGGGCATATAATTAAAACAGGACTCTGGAAATACTCGCGCCACCCCAATTATTTTGGAGAGGCTACCATGTGGTGGGGTATATTTATTATAGCTCTTGCGGTTCCCCTGGGATGGAGTGCAATTATCAGTCCCCTGGTTATTACAATATTATTGCTCTTTGTATCGGGTGTTCCCATGCTGGAAAAAAAGAAAAAGGATAATGCAGAATTCCAGGCATACGCAAAGACCACCAGCAAATTCTTCCCCTGGTTCCCCAAAAA